>NZ_SRLW01000443.1:0-6052 GCF_006518215.1 Myxococcus sp. AB025B | reverse complement strand
ATTACCAGGCCATTCCCATGATGAAGGAGGAGCGCCTGCGGCCTCTCGTCGAGCGATTCTCCGAACTCCTTCACGGCCATCGAGTCTTCCAAGATGCGCTTGGCTTCATATGAGGGGATGGCTCAGGGCCGCGTCACCATGCGCATCCCCCGCGCCCAACAGGACGAAGAGGTCCAGGCGCTCCACCCGCTCCATTCCCGCTACCGCCCGCGCGGCGAGCACGTTGCTCACCCCCGGCGCCACCCCCACGCTGAGGACCGCGGTGGCCCCCGAGCGTCGGGCCACCGTGTCCAGCCGCTCGAAGGCCACGAGCGAGGCATGGCGCGCCGTCACGTCCACGTAGTCCACCCCCGCCTCCAGACAGGCACGAACGAACGTGTCCTGCTCCTGGTCCACGCACATGACGACCAGGCCCACACCGTCGAGCCGCGCGGCGGCGCCCTCCGCATGGACATCCAACGCCATCCCCCGCGCCCCATGTCCCAGGCCCGCGGCGAAGGCCTCCGCGCGCTCCCGGCTCCGTCCCGCGATGACGACCCGGCCCGGGTACTCCGGAGCCAGGGCCCTGGCCACCGCCTGCCCCACCTGTCCGTAGCCCCCCACGATGAGCATCTGCCTCGACATGAACACCTCCGGGGCCGCCCGCGACAAACAGGCCCACGCCCGTCCTGGTTTGTGCCGCCGGCTCCGCTAGAGTGCGAGTGAAGTCCGGGAACGACATTCATGCGTCCCGAGCACGAATGCCGCTCCGGAAGGCCCATGCACTCGCTCGCGAACATCGACGCCTTCGTCCGAGTCGTCGAGGAGGGCGACTTCACCCGCGCCGCGCGCAAACTCCATCTCACGGCGTCCGCGGTGAGCCGTCGCATCTCCCGACTGGAAGAGGAGCTCGGCATGAAGCTCTTCCAGCGCACCACGCGCGCCCTGCGCCTCACCGAGGACGGCCGCGACTTCCATGCGCGCTGCCAACGCATCCTCACGGAGCTCGGCGAGGCGAAGGAGTCCCTGACCCGCGCCCGCGTCCGCCCCAGCGGCGTGCTGCGCGTGGAGGCCCCCCAGGTCATCGGACAGCTCGTGCTCGTCCCCGCCCTGCCCCGCTTCCTCGCCCGCTACCCGGACCTCACGCTGAACCTGACGCTCCGTGACGAGGTCATGGACCCTGTCGCCGGAGGCGCGGACGTCCATCTGCGCCTGGGTGCGCTGGAGGACTCGACCCTGGTCGCCAGGAAGCTGACCGAGGCTCGACTGCTGGCCTGCGCTTCACCGCGATATCTGGAGCGCCGTGGCACCCCGACGACACCCGAGGAGCTCGCGCGCCACGACTGCCTCGGCTTCATGCGAGACGGCAAGCCCCTGCCCTGGCTCCTGCGACAGGACGGCGCCGAGGTGTCGCTCGAGCCTCGCGCGAGCCTCCACGTCAACCACGGGGGCGCCCTACGGGATGCGGCGATGCTGGGGCTCGGTATCGCCTGGCTCTTCGACTTCATGGTCGCTCGCGACCTGGCCTCGGGCGCGCTCGTCGAGGTGCTGGCGCCCCACACAACCCAGACACGCGCCATCCACG
This sequence comes from Myxococcus sp. AB025B, assembly GCF_006518215.1. Classification (NCBI taxonomy): domain Bacteria; kingdom Pseudomonadati; phylum Myxococcota; class Myxococcia; order Myxococcales; family Myxococcaceae; genus Myxococcus; species Myxococcus sp. AB025B. Next base: position 4,488 of record NZ_SRLW01000443.1, on the reverse strand, counting down.
TCCTCCATCCACCCGACCGGCACCTACCCTCTCGCACCCGCGTGTTCCTGGACTTCGTCGCCACGCTCTTCCCACGGGCTCCGTACTGAGTCCTCACCGACTCGGTGCACCTGGCCGCGTCAAGGCGTCTGTCCATACCACTGCGGGGTGAGGGACAGATTTACAGCCCGGACTTATGTATGGATGAAGGACATGCCGGCGCACCCCACGGGGTGGCCTGACCAGGAGGGGTGGATGTTCAATCCGACGGACTTCAACACTCGAGAGCTCGTGGTCCGGGACAACGCAATCATCGCGCTCGGCAGCCAGCGCTCCGTTCCGAAAGCCCTCGAGGCGAGCCGCACGTCGATGCTCGAGTTCGTCCAGGCCGACGCCATGGCGCTGTGCCTCATGCGCCTTGCGCCCACGCTCGACTTCCGCTGGCACGTCCCCGACCACCGCATCCCCATCCTCGAGGAGTATGCCGGCCTGGTCGACCATGACTTCCTCCGGGACCCCATCCTCGCCAAGCCCGGCGTGCCCATCTGCGATACGCAACTCCTCTCACGCCGGGACTACGAGCGCACCCTCGTCTATCAACGCAGCCGGGAGCTGGAGCAGCCCCTGGAGCACATCATGGCCGTCCTCGTGCCCATCCGCCCGGGCCTCGTCGGCGCCCTCGCGTTCTACCGGCACCAGCGCTCGCCCTTCCCCGACCAGAGCGTCACCGCCCTCGCCAGCGTCACCCGGCACTTCGCCAACACCCTCGGCAACTGCCAGGACTTCCAGGACATGACCGCCGGCGCGCAGCTGCTCCAGGAGCTCTACCAGCGCGACGACTCCGCCTTCATCATCCTGGAGCCGCCCAGGCGCGAGGTGTTCCGCTCCCAGCACGCCACCCATCTGCTGGAGCGCTGGTTCACGCCGTCGGAGCTCCACGCCTCCGGGCTCCCGTTCGCCTTCAAGGAGCAGCTGGACACCCTCATCCGGATGACCCCGGACGAGCGGCTCGGCAAGAACCTCTGGGTCGTCAATCATCCCGACGGCTACCGCACGTGCCGGTTCATCGAGCTGCCCGCCAATGACGCCCCTCGCCAGTGGGCCCTCCTCTTGACCGAGCTCCCCCACTCCATCCCCCTGCCCCTGCACATGCAACGCGAGCTCACCACCCGCGAGCTCGACATCGCGAAGGGCGTGCTCCGCAACTGGTCCAACGGGCAGATCGCCGATGACCTCAAGATCTCCGACCAGACGGTGAAGACCCACGTGCGCAACCTCTTCGGCAAGCTGGGCGTCGACGACCGCGCCGACTTCCTCTACCAGCTCGCCCTCCTCAGCAAGCCGGTGTGAGGCGACCCACCGCGAGTCGGAGGCGCCTCCGACTCGCGGGCGCGGAGCGCTACCTCGCGAGGTCACCGCCCTGACGGAAGATGCGCGGGTAGACGCACCGCGCGACCCGGGCCGAGAAGAGGATCGCCTCCTGGTCCTCCGGCTCCGTCAGCCCCGCGAAGAGCCGCTCCATCTCCGCCACGTGATCCCCGTCCAGCGCACCGTGGCTGCGCAGGAACGTCACCGACTTGCGGATGTTGGGGATGGTGGACAGCTCCCGCAGTCGCTCGGCCCACACGCCCGCCCGCGTCTGTGACAGGTACTCCAGCACGTACGCGGTCCCCAGCGCCGCCGTCGCCACGCCCGCGCGGGAGGTGAAGAAGTTCCACCCAGTATAGGCCTCCACCGCGGGGCTGCGCGCCGCCGACTCCACGGCCTGCTCCGAGCACCCCAGGTTCTTCAGGTCCGACAGCAGCCACCGGTCGTGCCCCCGCTCCTCCTCGCCCTTCTGGATGAGCAGCGTCGCCAGCTCCGGGAGCCGGCCCTGCTGCCTGAGCCGCACGCCCGCCTCCGCGAGGATGGGCGTGCTCCAGCGCGCGTAGTGGTACGTCTGGATGAGGAAGTGGATGTAGCCCTCCTTGTCGAGGGTGCCCTCGAGGAGGCTTCGAGCGTCGGGCTGCGCGTCCACCGCCGCCACCAGTCCTCGCGCCTCCGCGTCCAGCGCCGCCAACCAATTCGCTCCCACGTGATTCTCCGTCTGGGTGTGCACGTACGTCTCCTGTCCGGTGCCCTGGGGCTCCCGGTCGCTGCGTGTTGAAGGTGAAGGGAAAGGGACCGCGACCGCCTAGGCGGCCAGGCTCACGCCGTGCTCCAGCGCGTGGAAGCGCGCCAGGGAGTCCGTCGGAATCTCATCGAGCGCCATGACGAGCGGCAGCGTGAACCACTGGAAATACGTGTCGTAGAGGGGCTCGGCGATGAAGCGCGCGCCCATCGTCCTGGCGAAGAGCGCGGGCGCCCGGGGCAGCCGCAGCCCGTCCCACTGTCCTCGCGCCGCCCTGGCCCGCTCCTCGGGCGTGTAGAAGGGGCTGCGGGGCCGTGCCGGGGCGCGACACGTGTCGGGGATGGAGACGCGCCAGTGAGGGCTCAGCCACCCGCGGCGCGCCGCCACCAACCACGCGAGGCGCGCGTCCTCGGCCGAGTCCGTCTCCAGGTTCGCGGACGCAATCCAGTGCGTCACGCCACGTCGCCGGCTCTCCGCGTACATGCCCGCCTGCAGCCAGGTGACGGCCTCCGAGCGCCGCCACTGGGGCAACACACAGAAGCGCGAGGGCTCCGCGACCAGCCTCCCCGGCTGGAGCAGCCCCGAGAGGTCCACCCGCTGCTCCATCTCGAGCCCCACCTTCCCGCCCAGGTTCGCCGCCACCTCCGCGTTGGGCAGCGCCACGCGCATCGTCGCCACCGGCTCGTCACCAGCATGGACGAGCACGTGCACCGTGGTGTCGAGCGTGTCGACACACGTCACCTCCCGCCGGGACACCGCGGACTGCTCGGACAACAAGCCCAGCTCTCCGCCAAAGACCGCCCAGCGGATGCGCGCCACGGCATCGAGTTCCTTCTGGGTGGCGGCGACACACCAACGCCAGCGCCAGTGTCTGCACGTCATGGGTACCCCTCCTGGTCACGAAGAGGGCCAGTGTCTCACCGCCCTCTCACGTCCTTTCGTGGCGCAAGACCCGAGTTCGACGGCGGAGGAGCGCTGGCGGCCCCGCACGCTTCCGATGAATGATGGCGCCGCACCTCGCAAGGCACCCCTTCGTGAACCACAGCCCTGGCCGACGAGGAGCACTCAACCCCGTGTCCAGAGGTTCGATGATGCGTCATGTCTTGTTGGTGGCGGTGTTCCTGGGTCTGTCGTCACTCGGCTGCGGTGGCACGGTGGAGGGCGGCGCCGGCGAGGAGCTCGCGGTGTCTTCCGATGAGCTCACGGCCTGTTCTGACGCCCTGCCCCGCTGCTCTTCCTATGAAGGCAAGGCCTGCGGCACGCTGGGGGCCAGCGTGCAGTGCTGCCTCAGCAGCACCGCGCCAGGGGTCTGCATCTGCGAGCCGACGTCGAGGCTCAGGTGGGAGTGTTTCGGCCAGTAGTCCTTGAGCGGACTGAAGGGGCCGGTGAAACGGACCGGTCTCTTCAGTCCCGCGAGCGCTCGTGGGGGCGCGACGTCACCCGGGCGGATTCATCCCCGCCCAGTAGTTCTGCATCCCCCGCAGGTGGTTGCCACCATCCACGGAGAGCGTCTCTCCGGTGATCCAGGACGAGTCCTCGCTGCACAGATAGGCGACGGCGCTGGCGACGTCCGCGGGGAGACCCGAGGGCTTGCCCAGCGGCGTCCTCGCGAGGAACTCACCGCGCATGCGCTCCACGAACCCCGCGTTCTCCACCAGGGGCGTGAGGATGACCCCCGGCGCCACCACGTTCACCCGGATGCCATGCCCCCCGAGCTCCAGCGCGGCGACCCTCGACAGGTGCGCGAGCCCGGCCTTGGACGCGCAGTAGTGCGCCATGCCCTCCGTCATGCCGAGCTGCGCCAGGGAGGAGATGTTCACCACCGCGCCGGGCTTCTTCGCCTGGAGCAGCGCCCGCGCGAAGGCCTTCATGAAGAGGAATGGCCCCTTCAGGTTCACGGTCATCACCTGGTCGAAGGCGTCCTCCTCCATGTCCACCAGCAGCGACATCGTCACCGTGCCGGCGTTGTTCACGAGGATTCCAGGCAGCCCCAGCTCACGCTCGGCGAGCTCGATGCCCCGAGCCACATCCTTCGCCTGCGTCACGTCGCCGGCGAAAGGCACCGCCCGCGCCCTCCCCTCCAAGACGCGGTTGAGCTCATCGGCGGTCGCATCCAGGCTCGACCGGGTCCGGCCGAAGAGGAGCACGTTCGTCCCCTCTCGCATCAGACGCTCGGCGATTCCCTTCCCGATACCTTGTGCCGCCCCTGTCACAATCGCGCTATTCGATATGAGTTTCACGCGGACTCCTCTGTCATGCCGGGAGTCTTGATTTTATCGGCACGCTGACATCGAAGCGAACCGCACGTCCTCGCCAGCCCGCACCGCACTCGATGCGGGGCGACATCTTTCGATTTGTCCCCCCGAGAGCCCCCACTTAGGGTGCTTCCTCCATGAGCC
>NZ_SRLW01000442.1:0-6072 GCF_006518215.1 Myxococcus sp. AB025B | reverse complement strand
CCGTGTACGTGGGCGGCAAGCGCTGCCGCGACGCGAAGCTGCGGCTGACGTCCGGGCAGGTGGTGGCGGTGGTGCTGGAGGAGGGGGGGGACGAGCTCGCTGGCCCAGGCGCCGGAGGCCCCCACGTTCCGGGTCCTGCACGAGGACGCGGAGGTGCTCGCGGTGGACAAGCCAGCGGGGCTCCCCGCGCAGCCCACGGAGGCGCGCGTGGGGGGCAACCTGGTGGACCAGGTGAGCCGGTACCTGGGACGCGAGGCGGGGCTGGTGCACCGGTTGGACCGCGAGACGTCGGGCGTGACGGTGTTCGGCAAGTCGGCGCGGGCGACGTCCGCGCTGGCGGCGGAGTTTCGCGAGGGACGCGCGCGCAAGCGCTACGTGGCGGCCACGGGGCCGGGGCTGCCCGCGTCGGGCAAGGTGGACCTGCCGCTGTCCAAGGACCCGTCGCGTCCGGGGCGGTGGCGGGCGAGCCGGGCCGCCAACGGGGTGCCCGCGCTGACGTACTTCCGCACGCTGTATGCCGGGCCGGAGTTCTGCGTGGTGGAGCTGCTGCCGCACACGGGCCGCACGCATCAGCTGCGCGCGCACCTGACGGCCTTGGGAGCACCGATTCTGGGGGACGCTCGCTATGGCGGCGCGGCGAAGGCGGCGGGGACGGAGGCGGCGCGGTGTCTGCTGCATGCGCACGCGCTGGAGCTGGCCCATCCGGACACGGGGCGGACGCTCTCGGTGGAGGCGCCGGTGCCCGAGGACCTGCTGCGCTTCTTCACCCTCGCGGGCGTCGCGGTGCCGAGCGGCGCGGTGCCCGAGAAGTAGCGCGCCTCAGGCCACGCAGGTGAAGTCCCGGCCCTCGACCCAGCCCAGGTGGGCCAGGTCCCGACGCAGCTCCTCTCGGGCCCAGCGCACGCCGACGCAGACGAGGAGCGGCTCCTGTCCCGGCGGCCCCAGCTCCTCGGGGCCCACGACGGGAATCCCGTTGAGCCGGGTGCCCTTCTTGCGCGGATGCACGTCGATGTAGCGCCGCACCTCCACGCCGTGCTCACGGAGCAGTCGCGTCATGAGCTTGCCGCTCGGGCCCGAGCCCCAGAGCGTGCAGACGCGGGCCTTCGAGAGGGGGCCGCGGCGGGCCACCAGGTAGCGGGCCTTGGTCCACATGAGCCTCTCGAGGCCATAGCGCGGGTCCGTCCGCGTCAGCCGCGCGGGGCTGTCGCGCCAGCGCAGGAGGACCTCGGGCAGGTTCTTGAGGGCGTGGCCCTGCTCGAGCAGCTCCAACCAGAGGGCGTAGTCCTCGGGGAAGTCCCCGTCCCGCCAGGCGCCGGTGGACGTCAGCGCCTCGCGGCGCAGGCAGACGGACGGGTGGCACAGGGGGCTCTCGATGAAGCGGGCGTGGAAGAGCTGCTCGGGGGAGGTCAGGCTGTTGATCCACCGCGCATAGGACTGGAGGGAGGGGCTCACCGGCTGGTCGTCCCGGAAGAGCTCCACGGCGGTGCCCACGCCGGCGAGCCCGGGGTCCGCCTCCAGGGCGTGGAGGCTGGCCTCGAGGCGCCGGGGCAGGGCCTCGTCGTCGGCGTCCATCCGGGCGACGTAGGGGGAGGTGGCTTGCAGGAGGCCCAGGTGGAGCGCGGAGACGAGGCCCCGGCCCTGGCCGGTGAGGACCTCCACGCGCGAGTCCCGGGCGGCCAGGGCCTCCAGGACGGCGCGGGTGGCGTCGGTGGAGCCGTCGTCGATGGCCAGCAGCCGGAGGTCCTGGAGGGTGCCGTCGAGCAGGCTCCGGGCGGCGCGGGCCACGGTGGCCTCGGCATTTCGAGCGGGAAGGAGGACGGTGACAACCGGGATGGCCATCGTTGTGTAGACTGCCGCACCCATGGGTGGCGTGAGAAACGGCAAGGGCGCCGGAACGCCGGAGCCCGCGGCCGTCCGACAGGAGGTGCCGCGAGCCGGCACGCTCGACGTCGGGTCGACGGATGAGGTGGCGGAAGGGGTGGCTCGGCACTTCCGGGCCGCCGCGCGCTGGCTGCGCGAGGGCTCCGCCGCCCGGGCGTTCGAGGAGCTGACGACCGCCCGCCGCACCCTGCCGATGACGCCGCGCCTGGCCTCCGCGCTGGTGCGCTTCGGGCGACTGGCGGGGGCCGAAACTGTTGCCATCGGGTTGCTGGAAGCCGTGCCGCCCACAGAGTCCGCCGAGGTCCGGCTCGCCGTGCGCCGACAGCTCGCGCGCCTGTTGCGCAAGACGGGGCAGGGGACCCGCGCGGTGGCGGTGCTCGACGCGCTGACGTGGGAGTTCCCGGACGAGCGCCGCGCGCGGCGGGTCCTGGAGGCGCTCCGAGCGAAGAGCACGAAGCCCGCCGCCGCGCCCGTGGGGAGCGTGCTGGAGAAGCTGCCGACGAAGAAGACGGGCGCGCAGGGCGTGTCCATCTGGGAGGAGGAAGAGGTCGACTACCACGCGGCGACGGTGGTGGACACCTCGGGCGTGGCGCCGAAGGTGACACCGGTGGCGCCGCGCTCGCTGACGATGGAGTTGTCGCGGGTGGAGTTCCAGGTGGAGGGGCCGCCCCTGGGATTGGAGACCTCCGGGGCCGCTCGGTCACTGGAGGGCGAGCCTCGGGAGAGCACGGGTGGTGGAGCCGTGCCATGGGAGGTGACGCCGACGGAGCCGGTGGCGCACGCGCGGGTTTCGGCGACGACGGGTGAGGCATCGGCGGTCGAGGGTGTGTCGCGGGTCGACGCGTCGAGCGCGGCCAGTCGGTCTTCCGGGTCTGTTGCGCGAGAGGAGGTTCGGGCTTCGGCGGGAGAGGACGCGGCGACGGGGGCTCTGCTGGAGGGCGCGCGTGCCGCGGCGGGCGAGGACGCGCAGCCGCGTGAGCCGACGGAGGTGGCGGCCTCGCCACTCGCCAGTACGGAACCGAGTGTGAGTCGTACCGATGCGCTGGCCCTGCCACTTGGCGATGAAGCTCGCGAAGCGTCGGGCACGACGAACGGTGTCCCCGTCGAAGGGGCTCCCGATGGCTCGTCCGGCGCGGTCCCTGCTGTCGGGCTCCCGACGCGTGTTGGCCCGGCGGATACCGCTGCGGATGCCATCGAGGGCTCCGCGCGTCCGCTGCTGGAGGCTCCGCCCTCCGAGACCGACCTGCCCGCGAAGACCCAGGTCGAGATGCCCGCGGTCCGCCTGGGGGCACTCTCGGTTCCCTGGGACGACGCGGCCGAGGAGCCGGCTGCGCCGCGGCCCGCGCTCCCGAAGGGGAACCCGGCGGTTGCGGAGCCTCCCGTCCTCCAGCCCGCGGAAGCGGAGCCCTCCGCGCGGGGCGCTGGCCCCACTCGAATCGAGGACGCTCCGCGCTCGGAGACGACGGAGGTTCCGCTCGCGGACCTCCTCGCCGCACTCGGGCGCGCATCCACGGGTGGCGATAACGCGGGTCGAGCCGCGCCTGCCCCCGTGGGAAGCAGCAGCGCCCCGGTGCCGCCGCGCTCGGGACGTCCGGGGTCGGGCGAGCATGTCCACGGCGAGGACACGGAGGAGTGGGCGCACTCCCAGAAGCTGGAGGCCCAGTTCATCGCGCGTCGTGCGTGGAAGGAGCTGGCCCAGCTGTACCTGAAGCGCGCGGACCGGGCGAAGGACCCGGCGGTGCGCGCGGAGGCGCTGACGCGACTGGCGGAGGTGATGGAGACCGAGCTCCAGGACCCCGCGGGCGCCGCGCGCATGTACGGCGAAATCGTCGAGCTGACGGGAGATCGCGTCGCGCTTCGTGAGCAGGTGCGGCTGTTGTCCTCTCGTGATGATGCCTCGCTGGTCCGGCGCGCGCTCGACGAGGCCATCCAGCGAGCGCGGAGCGGGCGGGCGCGTGCGACGGCGCTGCTGACGCGAGGCGAGCGCTGGCTGCACATGGGGGAGCTCCAGAAGGCCCGTGTGGACTTCGAGGCCGCGGATGCGCTGGTGCCGGGGATGGTGCCCGCGCTGGCGGGGCTGCTGCTCTGTGTCGAGGGCGAAGAGAGACGCTCCCTGGCGTCTCGCCTGCGCACCGTGCTCGCGGGATTGCAGCGTCGGACGCCCGACCGGGCCGAGGCGCTTCGGGTGCTCGCGCGCACCGCCGAGGAGCAGCTGCGTGATTCGCAGCTGGCGCAGTGGGCCTGGAGTGAGGTGCTCGCCGAGAACCCCGAGAGTGAGCAGGCTCGGGAGCGGCTCTTGTGGCTCGCGCGCGAGTTGGGGGACACGCAGTCGCTGGGGCAGCTCCTGCGCGCGCAGCTGGCTCGGGAGTCACGCGGCCCCGCGGCGCGACAGGCGCGGCTCGAACTGGTGGCCACGTTGGAGGCCGCCGGGGAGATGGAGGCCGCGCTGGGGGAGCTTCGCCAGGCGGTGCGTTTCGAGCCGGGGCACAAGGAGGCGTGGCTCCTGCTCGTGGAGCGGTTGTGGGCGCGTGGCAACCAGGGTGAGGCGGCCTGGGCGCTGGAGCATGCGGCCACCGCGACCGAGGACGAGCTCGAACGCGAGCAGACGTGGGAGCGGCTGGCGCGCTTGTGGCGCGAGTCGCTCGGCAACGCGGAGCGGGCGCAGGTCTACGCGCGGCGCGCGGAAGGGTTGAGGCTGGCGCGTGAGGAGCGGGAAGCGGCGCTGCCGCCGCCCGAGCCGCCCCGCGGCGCGACGCCTCGCCGCGAGTCCAGTGGGCCGCGGTCTCCGTTGGCTCCCTCTCCCGCGAAGTCGACGTCGCTCGTGGCGGCGGGCGGAGACCTGTCCGAGGAGATCACCTCGAGCTCCGACCCGAATGTTCCGCCGGGAGGAGAGAGCGTCGAGGCGACGAGCATCGCGCCTCCTCGAGGCGACAGGACGACGGGGCCGTCGGCGGCGAGTGGTGCGTCCGGGGCATCCGCTTCACCGCCGCAGGCGGGCGCCGCTGCCGTTCCCTCCGGCGCACAGGGCCCACGTGCCGAGAGGTCCGCACTTCCCCCGGGGGCGAACAGCCCGAGTGACAGGGGCGAGAGGGGCGCACCCGGCGACGTCGCGAGGCCGTCGAGTACGAACAGCCCGGGTCCGCGAGGTGGGAAGTCCGCGCAGCCCGCCGACGGGCTGTCCGCCAACGCTTCCTCTCCGCGCACTCATGCGCCCACGAGTGTCTCGCCCGGCAATGCGTCTCGTGCGGAGAAGGGTGCAGCGGCTGGCAACGCGCCTCGCGCGGAGAAGCCCGTTGCGTCCGCCGATGTCTCGCTCGGCAATGCGTCTCGTGCGGAGAGGGACCTTCTGCCCGGCGGCGGTGCGCTCGCCAGCGCGCCTCGTGTAGAGAAGGGTGCAGCGGTTGGCAACGCGCCTCGCGCGGAGAAGCCCGTTGCGGCCGCCGATGTCTCGCCCGGCAATGCGTCGCGTGCGGAGAGGGACCTTCTGCCCGGCGGTGGTGCGCCCGCCAGCGCGCCTCGTGTGGAGAGGGGGGCGGCACCCGGCAACGCGCCTCGCGCGGAGAAGCCCGTTGCGTCCGCCGATGTCTCGCCCGGCAATGCGTCTCGTGCGGAGAGGGACCTTCTGCCCGGCGGTGGTGCGCCCGCCAGCGCGCCTCGTACGGAGAGGGGGGCGGCACCCGGCAACGCATCTCGCACGGAGAAGCCTGGTCCCTCCGCAGGTGCGGTCCCCGGCAACGCGCCTCGTCATGAGCGGTCCGCTCCATCGACCGGCGCCGCTCCCGACAACGCATCTCGCACGGAGAAGCCGGCGCCCCCGGCAGGGCCTGCATCCGGCAACGCATCTCGCCCGGAGAAGCCCGGGCGCTCCACTGGTGCCGCGCCCGGCAACGCATCTCGCCCGGAGAAGCCCGCGCTCTCCACCGGCGCCGCGCCCGGCAATGCGTCTCGAGGAGAGAACCCCGCGCCCCGCGCCGCGAAGCCTGCGCCCGCCGGTGCGCGCACGGAGAAACCCGCGCCCCCAGTCCTCGCTCGCGTGGAGAAGCCCGCGCCCCGCGAGGACAGTCTCGCCGCGCTCGGCCCGGAGCTGGAGCGTCCCGCCCCGTCGGGCTCCACGGTCGTCTTCGGCGAGAGCGCCCCCGCGCCTCGCGCGGACCCGCAGCCCCGCGCGCCCCGAGGTGAGAGGCCCCGAGC
>NZ_SRLW01000441.1:0-6078 GCF_006518215.1 Myxococcus sp. AB025B | reverse complement strand
GCGCTGGAGCACTCACCGGAGACCGCCGCCACGGCGGAGGGCTCGGTCTCCGGCGCCTCGCGCGGCGAAGCCCCGCGCGCATCCCAGGCCACGTCCTGGGGACACTACGAGCTGCTCGGCCTGTTGGGCCGGGGCGGGATGGGTGAGGTCCACCGCGCGCGCGACACGCGGCTGGGGCGACAGGTGGCGCTCAAGTTCATCCGGGGCGCGGCCCCCGAGCGGGCCATGCGACTGGTGCAGGAGGCCCGCGCCCAGGCGCGCATCGACCACCCGCATGTCTGCAAGGTCTTCGAGGTCGGCGAGGTCGAGGGCCGGACGTTCATCGCCATGCAGCTCGTGGAGGGGGAGCTGCTGGAGCACGCCGCGGCGCGCATGACGCTGACGCGCAAGCTGCGCCTGATGAAGCACGTGGCCGAGGCCGTCCACGCCGCCCACGCGCTGGGCGTCATCCACCGCGACCTCAAGCCCTCCAACATCATGGTGCGCGGCGCGGACTCGGACCGCCCCACGCCCGTCATCCTGGACTTCGGCCTCGCCTACGAGCTGGCGCTGGGACACGGCCTCACCACCACGGGCGCCGTGCTCGGGACGCCCGCGTACATGGCGCCGGAGCAGGCCCGCGGCGAGGTGCGCGCCGTCGACCACCGCGCCGACATCTACGCCCTGGGCGCCACGCTGTACGAGCTGCTCACGGGGGCCCCGCCCTTCCAGGGCGCCACGCCCCTGGAGACGCTCGCGAAGGTGCTGGATGGGGAGCTCGCGCCGCCGCGCGCGCGCGTGCCCACGCTGGACGCCGCCCTGGACACGGTGTGCCTCAAGTGCCTCGCCCGGGAGCCGGACCAGCGCTACGGCTCGAGCCTCGCGCTCGCGGAGGACCTGGGGCGCATCCTCGACGGGCAGCCCATCCTCGGCCGCGGGCCCGGCCTGGTGGACCGCGTGCGGCGCCTGGCGCGAGCGCACCGCGTCGCCTTCTGGCTCTCGGCCGGCTCGCTGTCCGGCATGCTGCTGCTCGGCGCCGTGGGAGGACAGGCGTGGCTGTCCCGGCGGGAGCTGGAGGCGCGCACCGCCTCGCGGGTGCTCCTGGCGGAGCAGCTGGGCCAGCAGGTGCGGGAGCTGGAGTCGTTCGTGCGCGCCTTCCAGGCCCTGCCCCTGCACGACACCCGCCCCGAGCTGCGGCTGGCCCGCGAGCGGCTGGCGAAGCTGTCGGCCATGGAGCCCGGGCTCGGCCCCCAGGAGGAGGGGCTCGTGCGTCAGGCGCTCGGTCGGGGGCACCTGGCGCTGCGCGAGTTCGAGCAGGCCCACGAGGCCTTGGAGCGCGCGCACGCCTTGGGCGTGGACACGCCGGGGCTGCACTACGCGCTGGGCCGGGCGCTCGGTGAGCGCTATCGCCAGGGCCTGGAGGACGCCCGGCGCGAGGGCGGGGCGCGGTGGGTGGACGAGCAGCGACGGCAGCTCGAGGCGCGCTTCCTCACGCCCGCCCTCGCCTCGCTGGAGCGGAGCCGGAGCCTGGAGCTGGAGTCGCCGCGCTACCTGGAGGGGCTCATCGCCCTGTACCGCGGCGAGCACGAGGCCGCCGAGCACGCCGCCCAAGAGGCCATGGCCCAGGCCTCCTGGATGCCCGAGGCCCGCGCGCTCGCGGGGGACGTGGCCCGTGCGCGCGCCATGGTGTTGCTGGAGCAAGGGGATTACGTCCAGGCACGACGATGGCTGGAGGAGGCCGGCCAGCGCTACGAGAAGACGCTGGAGCTGGGCCGCAGCGATGCGTGGGGTCATGCGGCGCTCGCCGAGGTGTGGCTGCAGCGCTCCGAGCTGGACAAGCGCGAGGGGCGCTCTCGCAAGGCCGCGCTCGACGAGGCGGAGCGGGCCGTGGAGCGCTCGCTCACCGCCGACCCGGAGCGCGCGGCGGGCCACACCCAGCGGGCCCAGGTGCTGATGAATCAGTATCGCGCGGTGAACTTCCAGGGGGAGCCGGACTCGCGCGGCGCCGCCGCCCTCCTCGAGGAGTGGACGCGCGCGGCGGCGCGGGCCGTGGAGCTGGACCCGCGCGACGTGCTCGCGCTCGACTCGCTGGGCTACAGCCACTTCATGCGGGGCTTGCGTCAGGCGCGCGCGGGCGAGGCGCCGGAGGCCTCCTGGAGCGAGGCCTTGCGCTGGCTGTCGCGCGCGCTCGAGCTGCAGCCGCTGTATCCCTGGGCGCTCAACGACTTGGGGCTCGTGCACCGGTGGCGGGGCAACCACCTGCGGGAGCACGGTGGGGACCCGCTGCCCGCCTACGAACAGGCCGCGCGCGCCTTCCTCGACGCCACGCGCGTGGACCCGCAGTACCTGTTCGCCCACTCGAACCTGGCGGAGCTGTACGTGGCGATGGCGGGCCACCGGCTGGGGCTCGGCCAGGACCCGGAGGACGACGTGCGGCGGGCGCTGGAGGCGAGCGGACGGGCGCGCGCCATCGACGCCCGGTTCCACTCCGCGCTCGAGCACACCGCGGCGGCGGAGCTGACGCGGGCGCGCCACCTGGAGCAGACGGAGCAGGACCCGGGCCCGGCACTGGAGCGGGCGCTGAGCGCGGCGCTCGAGGCCCAGCGGCTCAACGCGCGCTCGGAGCGCTCCCTCCTCCACCAGGCCACGGTCCACGTGGAGCGCGCGCGGTGGATGCTGCGCGAGGGCAGTGATGCGACGGCCGCGCTACGCGACACGCGCTCGGAGCACGCCCCGCGCACGCAGAAGACGCGGCGCGAGGCCGGTGACACGACGGCTGCACTGGAGACGCAGCGGCTCGACACGCGCTCGGAAAGCGCCTTCACCCTCCCGCGCACTGTCCAAGAGGAGCACGCACGGTGGACGCTGCGCGAGGGCGAAGCGACTGCCGCGCTGGAGGCAGGGCGACGCGCTCTGGAGGAAGCCTATCGGCTGAGTCCCTCCTGCGCGGACTGCCGGGTGATGGGGGCCTGGCTGGAGCTGACGGCGGCGGACCTGGAACAACTTCGAGGCGGCTCGGCCTTGCCCCGCCTGCGCCGCGCGCTCGACGAGGCGCGGCGCGCGGTGGCGCTGTACGCCTATGACGAGAGCCACCTGATGATGGCGCGCGCTTGCTGGCGATGGGCCCGCGCCGCGGCCCCCTCCGCCTCGCACGAGGTGGAGGAGGAGGGCTTGTCCCACGTGGAGAAGGCGCTACGGCTGTCGCCAGGGCTGGCGGAGGCCGAAGCCCTCCGGGCCGGACTGCTGTGGGCGCGGGCCCGGGGCCTGTCGGACACGGCCTCGCGAGAGGCCACCCTGGGCGAGGCTCGCGCCGTGCTCGACCAGGCCCTCGAGCGCGCACCACGACTGAGCCGCGCGTACCCCCGGCTGGTCCAGGACCTCGCCGAGCCCGCTCACACCGGAGCCGCGCTCCGAGCCCGGCCCGCGGCCCCCTGAACCGCCGCCCCTCCCCGCGCGAGTCCGACGCAACAAGGTGGCGGGAGCACCGGCGAAGTGCCTCTCAGCACTCCGCCGGCCTGCGCACGCTGGCGACCCCTCGGCGCGCCTCCACGCTCCGCCACCTCGCACACGCTGGCCACCCACAGCACGCCCCAGCGCTCCGCCACCTCGCACCCGCTGCGCGCCTCAGCGCTCCGCCTTGGGCACGCCGGTCGCCAGCGGCGCGTCCGTGCGCCACTGAGGCGCAGGGCCGCACCTGGGCAGCGACAGCCCCTTCGGCAGCGGCGGCGTCGACTGGCGACGGTTCTCCGGATTGAGGCACACCGCCCCCTGGGGCCCCCAGAGCGCCTCCAGCGCCTCCAGGTCCTCCAGCCGCGCTCCCGAGCGCGGGTCGAACCCGTGCGCGTCACGCCGCAGGAACGGCGTGCCGCTCACCGTGAACGCGCGCAGGTCCCCCTGCCCCACGAAATACGCGGCGCGCTTGGCCTGCAGACAGGACCGGTAGACGAGCTCCCGCTCCGCGTCATCCCGGTACGTCTCCGGGTCCCACGGCCGATACCCCCACCACAGGCACGCCGCGATGGCGCCCGTCTCGCAAGCCAGCGTCACCGCGCTGGCGCGCTCGCTCACCGCGGCGCTCAGGCCATCCACCTGTCGCCCCGGCAGGAAGACGGACCGCACGTCGCCCTGCCCCCGCGTCGCCCGGCACTGGGGCTGCCAGTCCCCGGTCCCCACCACCCGGTAGCGCACCTGGAAGCGGCCCGCCTCCGGCACGCCCAGCGACAGCTCATGGAGCACCTGGAGGCTGTCTCCGCCCCCCACGTCCACCGGCAGGTGGAAGTAGAACGACAGCTTCGCCAGCGAGGCCCCGCGCACCTTGCGCGACTCGCCCCCTTGCGTGAGCGCCACGAAGAAGTCCGCGGGGCTGGCGTGCAGGCCCGTGAGCACCCCGATGGCCTCCGGCTCCGGCTCCGACGGACGGGTGAGCCGGACCGGCACGTCGAGCACCGTGCGCCGCTCGGCCGTGGAGCGCACCCGCATCAGCACGCCCTCGGCGGTGTTCAGGAAGCCCTCCGGACACCACACGGGCCGCCCCTCGTGCTGGAAGCAGTAGTCGTCGCCCTCCGCGATGTAGATGCCCAGGCCGTTGGGGTCCGGGTCGCACTGCCCCGTGGGACAGCCCCCGCCCCCCGTCGGACCGTCGGACCGTCCCGCCTGGAGCGGCCCCGGGGGCGCCGTCAGCCGGCACCCTCCGCCCACCGCCAACAACGCCAGAGTGCCCACGAGCCACGCCTGCTGAATCCTCGCCAAAGATGTCTCCTCGAGAGCCGCGCCAAGGGCGCGGGTCGTTCGCGGTGGCCACGTTAGCCAACCCCGTGCCAACCCCCTCCCGCACCCACGCCCGAGCGGCAACCCCCGCCGGCGGCGCCCGTGGCACACCCAGGTGGCACAGTGCCTGGTGACACCGCCGGTTTACGTAAGATGGGCCCATGGAACACGAGGGGTCGACCCTGGGGCAGAGCGACGCCGCCGCGCGGCGGGACTCGGACGAGCCACCCCGGCCCGGGCTGGTGCAGGTCCTCGGCGCGGGCGCCCCGGTGGCCGTGGCCGTGCCGCTCCACGGCGAGCAGGCGCTGGGGCGGGGCACGCCCGGCCTGAGCGAGCCGGCCGACCCGAGGATGTCACGCCACCACGCGAGGGTGAGTCACGACGGCCAGCGCTGCTGGGTCACCGACCTGGGCAGCCAGAACGGCACCTTCGTGGACGGAGAGCCGGTCCCCTCGGGCGAGCGGCGCCAGGTGCACCGCGTCCTGCGCCTGGGCGACTCCCTGTTCGTCCCCAGCGCGGATGTGGGCCCGCTCGCGCGCCAGGGCGTCCTCGACGACGGGGGCTTCGTGCGCGGGCCCGCGATGCGGCGGCTGCTGGAGCAGGTGGCGCGCCTGGCCCAGCATGGCCTGGCGCTGCACATCCACGGCGAGAGCGGCGCGGGCAAGGAGGGCGTGGCGCGGGCGTTCCATGAGTTGGGTCCCAGGCGCGCGGGGCCCTTCGTGGCCGTCAACTGCGCGGCCATCCCCCAGGGGCTCGCCGAGCGCCTGCTGTTCGGCGCGAAGCGGGGCGCCTACTCCGGCGCCGACGACGCGGAGGGCTACCTCCAGGCCGCGGACGGCGGGACGCTGTTCCTCGACGAGGTGACGGAGCTGGACCTCCAGGTGCAGGCCAAGCTGCTGCGCACGCTGGAGACCCACGAGGTCCTCCCCCTGGGCAGCGCGCGTGCCCGCAAGGTGGACGTGCGGGTGTGCTCGGCCAGCAACCGGGACCTGCGAGCGCAGGTGGCCAACGGACGGCTGCGCGAGGACCTGTACTTCCGGCTCGGTCGCCCGGAGGTCCGCCTGCCCGCCCTGCGACAACGCCCGGAGGAGCTCACGCTCCTGGTGGCGCGCTTCCTCCAGGAGGGCCCCGAGGGCCTCGGCGCGCACGTCTCGCTGTTCGAGGCCTGCCTGCTGCGCGCCTGGCCGGGCAACGTGCGCGAGCTGCGCGTGGAGGTGCGCGGCGCCAGCCAGGAGGCCCTCCTGCGCGGCGCCCGACGCATCGAGGCGGGGCACCTGGCACCGGGCGCGGGCCACGCGTTCAACACCGACGCACGGGAGCGGACTCCAGAAG
>NZ_SRLW01000440.1:0-6096 GCF_006518215.1 Myxococcus sp. AB025B | reverse complement strand
ATCCGTTCCTGGTGGAGCCCTGGGTGGGGCGCGGCGCGCAGGCGTGGGGCTGGGGCGTGGGCTTCGTCCTCTTCGCGGTGGCCTGCGCGGTGTGCGCGGTGGATGTGCTGCGCCATGAGCGCGCGGCAGCGACAACCGTCGCGGGACAGCGCGGCGTCGCGGTGACGCACGTGGCGGTGGGCGCGGAGCCACGGCTCGTGGTGGGGGCTGGCGCCGAAGGGGGCTCGGGTGCCGATGCGAATGCCACGCTCGCGGCAGGCGCGGAGTCACGGCTCGCGGTGGGTGCTGGCGCAGCAGGGGGCTCGGGCTCCGATGCGAATGCCACGCTCATGGGAGGCTCGCGCGAAGCCGAGCGACACGGGGCGGCGGGCGCTGGCAGAGTGGTCTCGGGCTCGCTCGTGGCGGGCGCGGAGCCGCGAGCGACGGTAGGGGTTGGCGGAACGGTTTCGGGCGTCGATGCGAAGGCCTCGCCCGTGGCGGGCGCGGAGCCGCGAGCGACGGGAACGGTTTCGGGCGTCGATGCGAGCGAGGCTCTCGCCGGAGGCGCTTCGCGCGGAGGGACCGCCGGGGACGCCACGGACACCGAGGCCGCGCACGCAGCCGCCTTCGAGGCGATGAAGCAGGAGGCGCGCGGTGGCGCGCCGGACGTCCCCGCGACGGAGCACCCGTCGAAGCCCGGCGTGAGGCAGACGCTGGAGTGGCTGGGGCTGTCCACGTGCGCGTCCGTGCTGCTGCTCGCCACGACGAACCAGCTCTCGCAGGATGTGGCCGCGGGGCCGTTCCTCTGGGTGCTGCCGCTCGCGGTCTACCTGCTCACCTTCATCCTCGCCTTCTCGCGCGAGTCCTTCTACTCGCGCACGCTGTACTCGGTGCTGCTCATCGCCTCGGGCGCGGCGGCGGCGCACGCGCACGCGGCGGGTCCACACTTCCCGCTGCCGCTGCTGCTGCTGGCCTACGCCGCGTCACTCTTCGCCGGTTGCATGGTGTGCCACGGCGAGCTGTTCCGGCTGCGCCCCGCGCCTCGGCACCTGAGCGCCTTCTACCTGTGGGTCTCCGCGGGCGGTGTGCTGGGCGCGCTGTTCGTCAGCGGCGTGGCCACGAACTTCTTCCGCGCCTACTGGGAGTATCCGCTCTCGTTGGGCGGCTGCTGCCTCGTGGCGCTGTTGGGCCTGGCGAAGGCGCCCTCGGACGAGACGCGCGGCCGGCGCGTGAGCCGGATGCTGCGCGGCGCGATGCTCATGATGGTGACGACGAACCTGTTCCTCTCGATGAGCCAGGACCTGGAGCGGGCCCGGTTCAGCGAGCGCAACTTCTTCGGCGTGGTGCGCGTGATGGAGCAGAACGCGGAGGACCCGGCGCTCCACCTCTTCGGCCTGCGCCACGGCGCCGTCACCCACGGCTGGCAGCTCGCCTCGCCGGAGAACCGCACGCGCCCCACGACCTATTACACGCGAGAGGCGGGACTGGGCCTGGCCATCGCCGAGCAGCGTCGACTGCGCGAGGCGGTGGGGCTTCCCCCCGGCCTGCACGTGGGCGTGCTCGGCCTGGGTGTGGGCACCAGCGCGGCGCTGCTCGAGAAGGGCGACCGGGGCCGCTACTACGAAATCAACCCGGCGGTCATCGAGCTGGCCCAGGGCAAGGGCGGCTTCTTCAGCTTCCTCGCCGACTCACCGGCCACCGCGACGATGGTGGAGGGCGACGCGAGAATCTCCCTGGAGCAGGAGCTGGAGCGCGGCGAGCCGCAGGGCTTCGACGTGCTGTCCCTGGACGTCTTCTCCTCGGACGCGGTGCCCGTGCACCTGCTCACCGAGGAGGCGGTGGCCCTCTACAAGCAGCACCTGGCCCCCCACGGCGTGCTGGCGATGCACATCAGCAACGTGCACCTGGACCTGGTGCCGGTGGCGCTGGCACACGCGCGCAAGCTGGGCATGCACGCGACGTTCGTCTTCCACGAGACGAAGGACGACGCCCTGCGCAGCAACTGGATGCTGCTGAGCCCGGACCGCGAGTTCTCCTGGGGCCCCACCTTCACCCGCGCCACCGCGCGCGTGCGGCGCCTGGGCCTGCGCGGCGAGCCGGACTTCACCTGGACCGATGACCGCAGCAGCGTGCTGCGCGTGCTGCGCCAGGGAGGCCCCGACTCGCGCGTCCTGGACGTGGAGGCCTCCTCGGGCCCGCCGCCCACCCAGCCCCTGGCCCAGCCCGCGCCAGAGTGACGTCACGCCTGTGACGTGGAGTCTCGCGGCGCCCCGCGCGCCGCGGCCGGGCTCAAGTCCAGCCCGATGAGCAGCAGCAGCACCACACACGGCAGCCCCAGCGCCGCGGGGCCGTGGCGCAGGTAGAGCAACGGCCCGCCAGTGCACCCCAGCAGGAACGACAGCCCCAGTCCCAGGTGCAGCCGCGTGCGCTCGAACTCGATGGCGGAGGGCAGGGCGCGCAGGCGCCGGAGCACCCCCCTCACCCCCTGGCCGCGCGAGCCATCCCGCACCCACGCGAACATCTGCACCAGCTGGATGCCGATGTCCGTGAGGATGCCGGTGACATGCGTCGTGCGCACCACCGCGCCGGACACGCGCGTGACGAGCGCGTTCTGCAGCCCCATCGCGAACGCCAGCCCCCACAGCAGCACCGGGGCCCGCGTCCCTGGCGCCGAGTCGAGCGCCACGCCGATGCCCGCCAGCGTCACCACCTCCACCGCGAGCGCGGCCACGTGCCGCCCCCGCTCGCGCCGTCGGGACGCATCCAGCAGCGCCGCCGCGCACACCGCGCCGACCACGAAGGCCAGCAGCACCTGGGCGGCCCGGAACGCCAGCGCGCCGTCCCCCAGCGCGAGCGACTCGCCCAGGGACGCCATGTTCCCGGACATGTGGGACGTGTGCACGCCGAGCGCCACGAAGCCCGTCGCGTTCACCGTGCCCGCCACCGCCGCGAGCAGCAGGGCCAGCACCGTGTAGGCACGACGATTCGCGGGAGTCGATTCCGTGGAGAAGGGCATCGCCGGCGCACCCCTCGCGCCTCACGGGACAGACACTAGCAACCGGTGGGCCCCACCGCTTCGCCTCACCCCGGCGGCCAGGTGAGCGAGCGGCCAGCCAGGAGGTGCAGGTGGATGTGGAACACCGTCTGCCCCGCGTCGCCGTTCGTGTTCATCACCACCCGGTAGCCGTTGGCGTCGTGGCCCAGCTCCTTGGCCAGCTTCGCCGCCGCGGTGAAGAGGTGGCCCACCGTGGCCTCGTCCTCCGCCGCGATGTCGTTCACCGTCGGGATGTGCTTGTGGGGGATGAACAGGACGTGCGTGGGCGCCTGAGGGTTGATGTCCTTGAACGCCAGGCAGACGTCGTCCTGGTAGACCACTTTGGCCGGGATGTGGCCGTCTCGAATCTTGCAGAAGAGGCAGTCGGACATGGCCGGGGCTTACCAACCCGCCGGACGCCGGGAAATGGCCATGGCGCGCATTGTTGAGGCGCCAAGCGGTGGCCCCGGACCCCCGGGGCCGACAGGCCGGTGGTCGGGTGGGCGTTCGGCGGTGGAGGTGGGGAACGACACCCCCCGTGGGCACTTCGACTCAAAAGGTCCCACCGGTGATATTCCAGGCCCCGACGATGAAATCCATCCGCATCTCCCAGCTCATCGAGGACCACGACTACGACCTGCGGCTGACGCTCGTCGCGGGCGCGGCGGGCCTGACGAGGACGGTGGACTCGCCGCGCATCCAGAAGCCGGGGCTGGCGCTGGCGGGGTTCACCGAGCACCTCCACCCCCGCCGCGTCCAGGTGTTCGGCAACACCGAGATTTCCTACCTGGCCACCCTCCCCGAGTCGCGGCAGCGCGAGGCCCTGTCCAAGCTCTTCGAGGAGGAGGACCTGGCCTGCGTCGTCGTCACCAAGGAGCTGGAGATTCCCCCCGTGCTGGTCACCGCCTGCGAGGCGGGGGGCCTGGCCCTGATGAAGACGCCGCTGCTCTCCAGCGACTTCATCACCCGCGTCCAGTCCTTCCTGGAGGAGGCCCTCACCGAGTCCAGCAGCCTGCACGGCGTGCTGATGGACGTCTTCGGCGTGGGCATCCTGCTCCTGGGCAAGAGCGGCATCGGCAAGAGCGAGATTGCCCTGGACCTGGTGATGCGCGCCCACCGCCTGGTGGCCGACGACATCGTCGACGTCACCCGCCGCAAGGGCGCCGTCTACGGGGCCGGTAATCCGGTCATCAAGCACCACATGGAAATCCGGGGCTTGGGCATCATCAACATCAAGGACCTGTTCGGCGTGGCGGCGGTGCGCGAGCAGAAGAAGATCGAGCTCGTCATCGAGTTGCAGGAGTGGGACCCCCATCAGGAGTACGACCGGCTGGGGGTGGAGGACAAGCACCTGCAGATTGTGGGTGTGGACATCCCGCTGTCGGTGGTACCCGTGCGTCCTGGCCGTAACATGGCGACCATCATCGAAGTGGCCGCCCGCAACCAGTTGTTGAAGCATCAGGGCCACCACTCGGCGCGGGAGTTCGCCGAGCGGCTCAACCGAGCCATCGCCGAAGGGGCGATGCGCCGCACCCTGGGAGAAGAGGTCGAGTGACCGCGCCCGCGAAACAGTTGGTCGTCATCACCGGCATGTCCGGCTCCGGCAAGTCCACCGCCATCCGGGCGTTGGAGGACGCGGGGTTCTTCTGCATCGACAACCTGCCGGTGGTGCTGTTGCCCAAGCTCACGGAGCTGGCGGGCGGTGGCAACATCGAGCGCATGGCGCTGGTGGTGGACGTGCGCGAGGGCGTCTTCCTCAAGGAGGCCCCGCGCATGCTCGACGAGGTGCGCCGCGCGGGCCACCACGTGGAGGTGCTCTTCCTCGACTCGAGCGACGACAGCCTCATCCGTCGCTTCAGCGAGACGCGCCGCCGCCATCCGCTCGCCCCCAACGGCACCGTCGCCGACGGCATCAAGGCGGAGCGCGAGGCGCTGCGTGACTTGCGCGAAATCGCGGACCAGGTCATCGACTCGTCGGTGCTCAACGTCCATGACTTGAAGCGCATGGTGCAGGCGCGCTTCAGCCCGGAGCCCGCCGCGGGCCCCAGCCTGTCGGTGATGTCGTTCGGCTACCGCTACGGCGTGCCGCCGCAGGCGGACCTGGTGCTGGACGTGCGCTTCTTGCCCAACCCGTACTTCGTCCCGGAGATGAAGGGGCTGACGGGCAAGGTGCCGAAGGTGGCCGCGTACGTGCTGGACCGCGACGAGGCGCAGCAGTTCCTCGAGAAGGTGGTGGACCTCTGCCGCTTCCTGTTCCCCCGCTACCAGAAGGAGGGGAAGGCGTACCTCACGGTGGCGCTGGGGTGCACGGGTGGCAAGCACCGCTCGGTGGCCATCGCGGCGGAGCTCACCCGCCGGCTGACCGATGAGAACACCCGCGTCCAGCTATGGGACCGGGACATCGAGAAGGAATAGCCGGAGATGACCCTGTTCCTGCTCGCGCTCGGGGTGGCGATGGACGCCACCGCCGTCTCCGGAGGCATGGCCATCCGCGGGGCGCGCCCTCCGGACATCCTGAAGCTGGCGGTGACGTTCGGCCTGTTCCAGTTCGGCATGTCCCTGGCCGGCGCGCTCGGGGGCAAGGTCATCCTCACGCACTTCGCGGCGGTGGACCACTGGATTGCCTTCGGGCTGCTCGCCCTGGTGGGCGGGCATATGATCTACGAGGCGTTCTCCCACGACGAGGAGGAGCGCGCCGCGTCGACGGGCATCAAGCTGCCCATGCTGATGACGCTGGGGGTGGCCACCAGCATCGACGCGCTCGCTGTCGGCGTGACGCTGCCCGCGCTGGAACTGGGCGTCATCCTCTCCACCGGCCTCATCGGCGTGCTCACCTTCGTGCTGTCCGTCCTGGGCGCGTGGGCGGGCAAGCGGCTGGGGGAGCGCTTCGGCACCAGCATCGAGCTGCTCGGAGGCGTGGTGCTCATCGGCATCGGCCTCAAGACGCTCGTCGAGCACCTGAACCACTGACGTCCCCACTGGCGGGCCCTCGCGAGCGACGGCCTTGTCGGAGATGAGTCAAGGTTGCGAAGTGACTCATGACGCGCCATGGTGGGAATCCGTGGCGCGGGTGGGGTGGGCGA
>NZ_SRLW01000043.1:0-44082 GCF_006518215.1 Myxococcus sp. AB025B | reverse complement strand
GTGTTCGGCCTGAGGATGGTGGCGGTGGTGGCGGGGCTCTTGGGGATGGTGTCGCGAGGAATGCAGCCGGTGCCGTTCATCGCCGGCTTCTTCGGGGTCTACTTCGCGCTGCAATGGATTGAAGTCAGCTACGTGATGGCCGCGTCGAAAAGCGCGGCGGGCGGAGACGAGTGATGCGCAAGGCAATGGTGCTGTTCGCCAGTCTGTTCGTGGCCACCGCGTGGGCCGCCGGGTCGGAAGGCCACGGCGAGGGGCACGAGCCGAGTGTGCCGGAGTACATCCTCCACCACGTCTCGGACACGAACGACTTCGAGCTCGAGGTCCCGCTCAGCAAGCCCATCCACCTGGGCGCGATTCCGCCCATCCGCATCGGCAGCTGCGAGCCGGTGATGACGGACCACGGGCTGGTGGCCCCCTCCGGTTGGGACGGGCTCTTCAAGGGCTGCCTGGACCTGTCCATCACCAAGCACACGGTGATGATGTGGCTGGCGGCGCTGCTGCTGCTGGGCTCCATGCTGGTGTGGAGCAACCGCGACAAGACCAAGCTGGTGCCGCGCGGCGCGGGCGCCAACCTCATCGAGATGCTGGTCCTCTTCGTCCGGGACGAGATGGCCATCAAGAACATCGGCAAGGAGGACGGCCCGCGCTACGTGCCGTATCTCCTGACCGCGTTCTTCTTCATCCTCTTCATGAACCTCCTGGGCCTGGTGCCCTGGATGGCGACGGCGACGGGCAACCTGGCCGTGACGGCGGGTCTGGCCATCTGCACGTTCCTGGTGACGCAGGCGGCGGGCATCCGCGCGGCGGGCCTGGGCGGCTACCTGAAGCACCTGACGGGCGGCGTGCACTGGCTGCTCTGGCCCATCATGATTCCGGTGGAGATCCTGGGCCTGTTCACCAAGCCCTTCGCCCTCACGATGCGTCTGTTCGCCAACATGCTGGCGGGCCACATCGTCCTCTTCTTCCTCATCGGCCTCATCTTCATCCTGGGCCACCCCGCGGTCGCGGTGGTGAGCGTGCCGTTCGCGTTCGCCATCTACCTGCTGGAGCTGTTCGTGGCCTTCGTGCAGGCGTACGTGTTCACGCTGCTGTCGGCGCTGTTCATCGGCATGGCGGTGGCGACGGGCCACCACCACGACGAGCACGGCCACGCGGACGACCACGGCCACGGGCACTCGGAGCTTGGCCCCAGCCACGACCACGGCAAGGCGCACGCCTGAGACAAGTTAGCGGGGCGCTGGCAGTCGGGCGCTCCGGTCGGAGACCTGGCGATTCGAAAGGTCGCCAGAGGTAGTCCTGAAGGGCATCACGACCCCCCCACAAGCGGGTCCTTCGCTACGAAAAGAGAAGCACCGCCATGACCAACCTCGCTCTTGCCTTCCTCGCCGCCGGCCTCGGTGCCGGTCTCTCCATCATCGGCGCCGCCCTCGGCATCGGTAAGCTCGCCGCCGCCGCCATGGACGCGACGGGCCGTCAGCCCGCCGCCGGTGGCGACATCCGCACCACGATGATCATCGCCGCGGCCCTCATCGAAGGCGCCACGCTGTTCGCGCTGGTCGTTTGCGTGCTTCTGGCCACCAAGGCTTAAGGCCGCTTCGCAGCAAGCCTGGAACGCGCCGGCGCTCGCGACTTCGCGGGGGCCGGTGCTTCCCGGTGGTAGAACCCTCGAGACTTTCGCCGTCTGACTGACTCCCTCACGCCGGACACGCCGCCATGTTCCTGCCCTCCGTCCTCGCCGCCAGCAACCTCGTGAGCGTCCAGCCGGGCCTCATCTTCTGGACCCTCGTCACCTTCGTCATCGTCTTCTTCGTCCTGAAGTCGAAGGCGTGGGGCCCCATCCTCCAGCTGGTCGAGGAGCGTGAGAAGCAGATCTCCGCCGCCGTGGAGAGCGCCAAGCGTGAGCGCGCCGAGGCGGAGAAGCTCTTGGCCGACCAGAAGACGGCCATCGCCGAGGCCCGCCGCCAGGCCGCCGAGGAGACGCGCCGCAACCAGCAGGAGATGGAGAAGTTCCGCGAGGAGCTGATGGCCAAGAGCCGCAAGGAGGCGGAGGAGCTGAAGCTGTCCGCGCGTCGGGAGATCGACGAGCAGAAGACCAAGGCCATCGCCGAGGTGCGCTCCATGGCCGTGGACCTGGCGATGGAAGTGGCCGGCAAGCTCATCAACGAGCGCATGGACGACAGCAAGCACCGCGCGCTGGCCGAGCAGTTCGTGCAGGGCCTCCCCCTGAGCGGCACCGGCAACGCCGGCGTTCGCCGGTCGGCCTAGTTCGGGGAAGCGCGCCCACAGGCGCGCTTGTTCCAGGGAAACACCATGGCGCTATCCATCGGCATCGTCGGGCTGCCCAACGTGGGCAAGTCCACCCTGTTCAACGCGTTGTCGGCCGCGGGTGCGCAGGCGGCCAACTACCCGTTCTGCACCATCGAGCCCAACGTGGGCGTGGTGCCGGTGCCGGATGAGCGCCTGGACAAGCTTTCCGAGCTCATCAAGCCGCTGAAGAAGATCCCCACGTCGCTGGAGTTCGTGGACATCGCGGGCCTGGTGCGCGGCGCCTCCAAGGGCGAGGGCCTGGGCAACCAGTTCCTGGGCAACATCCGGCAGGTGGACGCGGTGCTGCACGTGCTGCGCTGCTTCGAGGACGACAACGTCACCCACGTCGAGGGCGGGGTGAATCCGGTGAGGGACCGGGACGTGGTCGACACGGAGCTGTGCCTGAAGGACCTGGAGACGGTGGACAAGCGCCGCGAGCGCACCCAGAAGAACACGAAGATGGGTGGCAAGGCGGGTGAGGAGGCCAAGGCGGAGATGGCGCTCCTGGACCGCGTGAAGGCGGGGCTGGATAACGGCGTCACGGTTCGCGCGCAGAAGCTGACGGAGGAGGAGAAGGCGGTCATCCACGACCTGTTCCTCCTGACGGACAAGCCGGTGCTGTACGTGGCGAACATCGGGGAAGGGGAGATTGGGAAGGAGGACGCCAACAAGCACGTCGCGGCGGTGAAGGAGATGGCCGCGAAGGAGGGCTTCGAGGTGGTGGTGTTGGCGGCGGCGCTGGAGTCGGAGATTCAGCAGCTGCCCGAGGCCGAGCGTCCGGGCTTCCTGGAGAGCGCGGGGCTGAAGGAGCCGGGTCTGCACAAGGTGGTGCGGGCGGGCTACAAGCTTCTGGGCCTGTGGACGTACTTCACGGTGGGCGAGCAGGAGTGCCGCGCGTGGACCATCCACCAGGGCTACAAGGCGCCGCAGGCGGCGGGCGTCATCCACTCGGACTTCGAGCGCGGCTTCATCAAGGCCGAGGTGATGCGCTGGGAGGACCTGGTGAAGCTGGGCAGTGAGTCCGCGGTGAAGGAGAAGGGGCTCCTGCGGATGGAAGGCAAGGAGTACGTCGTGCAGGACGGTGACTGCATGCACTTCCGCTTCAACGTGTGACGGTGGCGGCCCTGTGGAGCCGCGAGCCGGGAGTACCGCGCGGGCGCGTTCTGGAGGGCCTTGGGGCCGTCTGGGAGCGCCCGCGAGGCGTTTGTGGGGTCAGAGGGTGATGCGGGGGCCGCGCACGGCGGTGAAGACCCAGAGGCCCAGGCCGACGAGGGCGATGAGGGTGGTGAAGATGGCTGCTCGCCGGGCCTGGGGGGCGGTGTCCGTCTGGCGGGAGGCGTAGAGCCACATGCCGCCCACGCGGAGGACGAAGAAGAGGGTGATGAGGATGCCGCCGACCACGGCCCAGCCCGTGGGGCGGGACAGGAGCACGCCCCAGGAGGCGAGGAAGGCGATGTTGCCCAAGAGGGCGGCGACGGCGAAGCGCGGGTAGGTGCGTCGAGGGTCCACGGGGACAGTGTCTACCGTGGAGGCCTTCCGGCCAACCCGGGAGTGTGTGGGGTGGTCGGAAGGTGACATCGCCTGAGTCGGAGGACGCAACACCATGACATCAAAGACAATCAAATAGGGCGCTCAGCGTGTCTGGGTGGGGCTCGAGTAGTTCGGCCATTCACAGGACTGGAGCGTCCAATAGCTGCCATCCGTCATCTGGAAGATCGAGGCCACCTGATCCCCAACCAGGCAGAGCGCGACATCTTGGTAGATGACGCATTCGTTTGAGCAAAGTTCCACCTTGAAGAGTGGTGGATCGAGGCGGCAGGGACCCTTGGGGATTCCGCCCGAGGCACAGGGCTTCCCGCACCGGGTGATGACATGCTCGAGCTTGTCTCCGACGGAGACCATGCATCCGGCTCCATGTTGGGTGGGAATCGGCTCTTGTTTGGAGCAGGCCGC
Source organism: Myxococcus sp. AB025B (assembly GCF_006518215.1). Lineage (NCBI taxonomy): Bacteria > Pseudomonadati > Myxococcota > Myxococcia > Myxococcales > Myxococcaceae > Myxococcus > Myxococcus sp. AB025B. The sequence goes on along the minus strand of NZ_SRLW01000043.1, from coordinate 39,822 downwards.
TATCGTCAGCGCTCCAGAAACCAGGAATGAGATGAGGGCGGAGGATTTCATGTGCCATCCCTACTTTCGCGACGACTCCGTCGATGCCACGTAGCGCGCCCTGGGACGCAGCAGGTGCCCCTGCTCACGTTGCTCCAGGATGTGCGCGACCCATCCTGTCATGCGCCCCACGGCGAACAAGGTGGCTGCGGCGCCGGGCGGGAGGCCCAGTGCTTCCGCGAGCATGACCAACCCCAGGTCTATCGTCGGCTCAGGGTGCCCGGCTTTGCGCATCGCATCGAGGACCGCCCTTGCCACGCGCACACTTTGCACTTCGGGCTTCACCTCTCTCGCCGCGTCCATGATGGGCGGAGATCTCGGGTCGCCGTCGGGATACAGCTGGTGCCCGAATCCTGGCACCGCGTCACCTCGACGCAGGCGCTCGTGCAACACCGCCGTCGCTCGCTCCGGCTTCCCCACTTCCGACAACAGCGCCTCCACCCTGTCGCAGGCTCCGCCGTGCCTCGGCCCTGACAACGCCGCCAGTGCCGCGCTCACGCAGGCATACAGGTCCGCTCCCGAGGACGCTGTCACCCGGGCCGTGAAAGTCGACACGTTCAGTTCGTGGTCCGCGCACAACACCAGGGCTCGATTGAGCAACTCCGGCGCTCGCTTCACCTGGGTGTCCCACGCGATGGCGAGCGACTCGGCCACTGTCGGCGCTGGCAGGGCTCGGACGACTCGCCCTGGTGCTTGTGCCACGCTCACCCAGCCCGCCAACTGTCGCAGCAGTCTTCGCGCCCGCGCCTTCTCCTGCTCCGGCGGCGCCGCGAAACGCCCCGCGTCCCTTGCAGCCAGCAACGGTACCAGGGCTGACAGCGCCGCCACCGGCGTCGTTCCTCGCGGCAACAGTCTCGCCAACTCGGAAGGCGGCAGCGAGGGCTCCTCGCTTGCCCAACGTGGGTCTTCCTCGGGCAGGGTCCCCGACCACAGCAACTCCGCCACGGACTCGAGGCTCCTCCCACTCGTCGCCAGTGCCACCGCGGAGTGCCCCCGGTACGCGAGCCCCTCCGCTCCCACCTGGGACACGGATGAGTCGATGACCGGCTCTCCCCACCTCAGTGCACCTGACGCCACCGCCGCGTGCCCCGCCCGCGCGTCGTGCCGGACCTTCAGCCGCTCCAGGTCCGAGCGCACATAACGGTTCTCCTTCGAGCCCGGCTCCGGCACGCAGCGCACGAGCCCTCGGCTCACGTAGGTGTAGAGCGTCGCCCGCTTCACTCCCAGGAGCGCCGCGGCCTCCACTGCTGTCACCAGCTCGTCCTCAGGTCGATGGACGAATCGAGATTGAGAGCGTCCACCCTTGCGTCTACTCATTCTCTCGCAACCTCCCGTCTCTCCATTCTCGACTCGACTCGATTCACTTGTCGATGTGAGTCTTTTCGCTCGCGCCCCCACTCGTGATTGCGCCGAGAGGAGCACCGTCATGCCTGCTGTCGTCGACTTCGGACGCACGTCCTCCGACTACTCGAGACACCGCCAGGGCTTCCCGGACGCCTTCTTCTCCCGCCTCGCTCGTGAAGGCGTGCTGCGCACTGGCTTGCGCGCCGTCGACGTCGGCTCCGGCACCGGCACTGTGGCTCGGGGGCTCGCCCGCCATGGCTGCGCTGTCACCGCGACCGATATCTCGGCGAACATGCTCTCGGCGGCCTGTCAGCTCGCCTCGGACGCGGCGCTCTCGATGGACTTCCGTGAGGCCCCCGCCGAAGCCACGGGGCTCCCCGCCAGTGCCTTCGACCTCGTGACCGCTGGACAGTGCTGGCACTGGTTCGACCGCCCCGCAGCGGCTCGCGAGGCACTGCGCCTGCTCGTCCCTGGTGGTCGGCTCATCATCGCCCACCTCGACTGGCTTCCACTGCCTGGCAATGTCGTCGAGGCCACCGAGGCGCTCATGAGCGCCTTCAATCCCGACCCTCCCGACCACGCACGCTTCGGCTGTGGCGTGGGACTCTATCCCCAGTGGCTCCGCGACGTCACCGACGCTGGCTTCACGCCCCTGGAGACTTTCTCCTTCGATGTGCTCTTGCCCTACACCCACGAGTCCTGGCGTGGTCGCTGCCGCGCCAGCGCCCTGGTCGCCGCGACCCTGCCTCCCGACGACGTGGAGCGCTTCGACGCCGCCCACGCTCGTCTCCTCGCCGAGAGCTTTCCACAGGACACGCTCGACATCCCTCACCGCGTCTTCGCGCTCCTCGCCACGCGTCCTTGAGAGGGCCCGTCAATTCCTCCGTCTTCCTCGCCGCGCATCCCTGTTTCATCCCCACGGTGCTTGCGCCTCGGGCGCCGCACCCTCCCGAACCCACGGAGCACATCCCATGCCCTCCCATCCCCACGTCATCCACGAGCCGGACCTCCCGTGGACCGAAGTCACTCAAGGCCCTCGTGTGGCCTACCGTCGCAAGCAGCTCGGTGCCGCCGCGAAGGGACAGAAGCTCGGCTGCAGCCTCATGGAGCTCGCGCCGGGCAAGCATGCCTTCCCGCTCCACTTCCACCTGGCCAACGAGGAGGCCTACCTCATCCTCTCCGGCACCGGCCTGCTGCGCCTCGGTGACTCGACGCTCCCCGTGAAGGCCGGTGACTACGTGGCCCTGCCCCCGGGCGCACAGTCCGCGCACCAGCTCCTCAACGACGGCACCGAGACGCTCCGCTACCTCGCGTTCTCCACCATGGTGGAGCCGGACGTCATGGTGTACCCGGACTCGAAGAAGCTCTGCGTCACCGCGGGCTCCGCCCCCGGCGGCGACAAGGCCTCTCGAACGCTGTTCACCGTCCTGCCCCTCTCCGCCGAAGTGGACTACTGGAGCGGCGAGGAGCGATAGGCTCCGCGCCCTCATGTCCTCCCTGCTCGACACCCTCGCCAAGGAGCGCCTCCTCAAGGACCGCGATGCCGCCGCCGAACTCGTGCGCCCCGGCGAGCCACCCCACGTCTCCCTGCTGCGCCTGTGCGACGCAGGGCTCCTCCAAGGTGGCCTCTCCGTCGCCTACGGCGTCCGCGCCGACGAACTCATGGGCCCCCTCACCACCGCCATGGGCGGCCCCGCTCGCAACCTCAAGGTCGTCGACGTCCGCGAGCGCCCCGTCCTCGAGCTGCACGTCCAGGTCGGCGACGTGACCGAGAAGTGGGAGGTCGACGACCTCTCCGTCCTCGTCCACAACCTCAACGACCTCTACCGGGACGCCCCCGACGCCCGCGCCATCGCCGAGCTGGGCGAGTGGGAGGACGCGCTCCAGCTCTGGTGTGTCGACAAGCGCACCCTGCAACGCTTCGCGCGGCAGCCCTTCTTCGCCCCTCGGAACGCCCGGGACTTGCGTTCCCGCACGGGGGAGTGAGGTGCGGGAGGAGCTGTCACGCTCTCGCGATAATCCCGGGTTCTGGGGCAGCATGGGGGGACATGCGTCTCGTGTCCTGCCTCCCGCTGCTGTTGCTGTGGTCCTCGGCCGCCCTGGCCGAGCCTGACTCGTTCGGTCTGGGCGACGCGCTCAACGGCGCGCTCAGCGTCACCACCGCCAACACCGTCATCAACACCGCGACGCCCCTGGCGCTCGGCTCGGCGCGCGGGGACAGGTCGCTCGCGGTGACGTCCTCTGCAGCGCCTCCCGTGGGCGGCCTGGTGATGGTGCACCAGACGATGGGCTTCCCGGCGAGCACCCCCTCGGGCAGCACCGGCCAGACGAGTCCCGGTGGCGTGGGTCGCTGGGAGTTCGCGCGCGTGTCCCGGGTGACGATTGGCAGTCCCACCGTGCTCGAGCTCTCCGCGCCGCTCGTGAATCCCTACACCGCGCCCGGCGCGCAGGTCGTCACGGTGCCCGAGTACTCCCGCGTCACCGTGTCCTCCTCGGGCTCGCTCGTCGCGCGGCCCTGGGATGGGAGCTCCGGGGGCATCGTGGCCTTCCTCTCCACGGGCGCGGTGAGCCTCGAGGGCAACATCTCCGCCGACGGCGCGGGCTTCCGTGGAGGCGCCGCCATCAACAACATCTCGAGGTCCGGCTGCGCAGGAAACGACCTCGCTCCGTCCCAGGGCGGCACCTTCAAGGGCGAGGGCGTGGTGGTGCAGCGCTACGGCACGGCCTCCGGACGCGGCAACCTGGTGAACGCGGGCGGCGGCGGTATCTGCCACAACTCGGGTGGCGGCGGTGGCGGACACCGGGGCTTCGGTGGAACGGGCGGACGCTCCTCCTCCACGCTCGACAACTCGCGTGACGTGGGTGGCCTGGGCGGCACGTTGATGGAGTACTCCATCGTCGACGCCTTCCTCTTCGGCGGCGGTGGCGGCGCGGGCGAGGGTGACAACACCGTGGCGACCGGAGGTGGCGCGGGCGGCGGCGCGGTGTTCTTCCGGAGCGCCTCCCTCTCTGGAAGCGGGAGCATCACCGCCAACGGTCAGGCCGCGCTCTCGGTGACAGGGGAGGATGGTGCGGGCGGCGGCGGCGCGGGTGGCTCGGTCATCGTGAGGACCTCGGGCACGCTGGCGTGCAAGGTCGCGGTGCTCGGCGGGCGCGGGGGCGATGTGCGCGGCACGACCTCCCAGTTCGGACCGGGCGGTGGCGGCGCGGGCGGCTCCTTGCTGCTCCATGGCTCGTCGGTCTCGTGTGACATGGGGAGCTCGGGAGGCGCCGCGGGGGTGACGTCCACGGTGGGGGCGCATGGCCCCACGCACGGCGCGGGGGTCGGCGGCGGAGGTGACGCGAAGCTGTACACGTTTGCGTACGCCACGCCGACCAGGCCGGTCATCACCGCGCCCACCCAGAATCAGACCAACGTCTCCGAGCGTCCCCGCATCACGGGCCTCGCGGACCCGGGCATGCGCATCGTCATCTACGTGGATGGCGTGGAGGTGGCCCAGGTGACCTCGGGGGCCAGTGGTGACTTCTCCGCCGCGGTGGGCGATGGGCATCCGCCCCTGTCCTCGGGAGGCCACTCCGTCACGGCCATCGCCGACTCGCTGGGCGCGTACAGCAAGCCCGCGGACCTGGTGGCCTTCAATGTCTCGGGGCCGGATGCGGGCGCCATTCCCCAGCCCATCATCGTCGTGCCCGAGGAGGGCGAAGTGGTGGGGCCCACCCCTTACATCGCGGGCGTGGCGCCCAACGCGAGCACGGTGGGCCTGTACGTGGATGACCGCGAGGAGGTCATCGTCTCCGCGGACGCGTTCGGTCGCTTCCGCTACCAGATTCCCGACGACGCGCCGCTCGGGCCCGGCCCCCACCGCGTCAACGCGCACGGGCATGCCGCGAACAACCAGGACTACGGACCGGACTCGCCCAACACCGTCTTCGAGGTGGTGGAGGATGTCGACGGCGGAACGACGCCGCCTGATTCGGGAACGCCGGACGCGGGTTCTCCGGACGCGGGCTCGCCGGGCACAGGGGACGGAGGCTCCGTGTTCTCGGGTGACACGCCGGTGCTCGTGGTGCCCGCGGAAGGCGAGGTCGTCGACCCGACGCCCTTGTTCGCGGGTGTGGCTCGGCCTGGTGCCTCCGTGTCGCTCGACGTGGACGGGACTCGCGTGGCCACCGTCACCGCTGACTCGACGGGCGCGTTCCGGCACTCGGTGCCCACTGACAGCGCGTTGGCTTCGGGGGAGCATGCCGTGTCGGCGTACATGCTCAATGGCGAGTCCGGGACGCCGGGCCCCCGGTCCGCGGACACGGGGTTCAAGGTGCGTGGACCCATGGCGCTGGACGTGGGCTGCGGCGGTTGCGGCGCATCGCCCGTGGGCGCGGGGGCGTGGGTGCTGCTCGTGGGCGGGTTGGCGCTCCTGCGCCGTCGGCGCAGCTAGCACTCGAAGGGGGGCGTAGGGCGGAGGCCTCACGGACCTCCGCCGCCGCTGGAGACTTCCGTCCCTCAGTCGTCGCCGAGCAGCGAGCCCAGGCCGACGTTGCCGAGCACGCTGCCCTCGTCCCGCGCACCCCCCGGGCGCGCGGCGGAGAGGATGCGGCCCGCGAGCCGGCTGAAGGGCAGCGACTGGAGCCACACCTTGCCCGGGCCCCGCAGCGTGGCGAAGAACAGGCCCTCGCCGCCGAAGAAGGCCGTCTTGATGCCGCTCACCATCTGGATGTCGTAGTCCACCGTCGGCTGGAACGCGACGATACAGCCGGTGTCCACGCGCAGCACCTCGCCCGGGCCCAGCGTGCGCTCGCGCAGCGTGCCACCCGCGTGGATGAACGCGAGCCCGTCACCCTGCAGCCGCTGCATGATGAAGCCCTCGCCGCCGAACAGGCCCGTGCCCAGCTTCTTCTGGAACGCGATGCCCAGCGACACGCCCTTCGCCGCCGCGAGGAAGCTGTCCTTCTGCGCAATCAGCTCGCCGCCGAGCTCACCCAGGTTCACCGGGATGATCTTCCCGGGGTAGGGCGCCGCGAAGGCCACCTTGCGCTTGCCGCCGCCCCGGTTGAGGAAGACGGTGGTGAACAGCGACTCGCCCGTCAGCAGCCGCTTGCCCGCGCCGAGCAGCGAGCCCAGGAAGCCGCTCTTCTTCTCCGAGCCGTCACCGAAGATGGTCTCCATCTCGATGCCGTCCTCCATGTACATGAGGGTGCCGGCCTCGGCCACCGCCGCTTCCTGCGGGTCCAGCTCCACCTCGACGAACTGCAGGTCATCGCCGTAGATGTGGAAGTCGACCTCGTGCATCTGCGCCATGGGATTGCTCCGTCGAAAAGGGTCGGCGCACCATAGCCGCCCCCTCGCGGGGCTCAACCCATGTCTACTGCGCGAGCACGATGGAGAGCGCGGTGACCAGCCCGGCGTCGTCCTCGGCCAGTGCGGGAGGAATGGACAGCGTCACGGCATTGTCCAACCTGCCGCCGCACGTGCGCCAGCCGGTGTAGAGGTCCTTGCTCTTGCTCTTGGTGACCAGCTCGTAGCTGCATCGGCCGATGTTCCCGGCGATCTGGTCAGGGCTCACCCGGAAGTTGGAGAGCTGGCCGCCGAACGTCCCCACGGCCTCGAGCATATCCCCGTCCTCCGTCACCTTCAGGTCCACCGGCCCCTGGCCATAGATGCCCTTCACGGTGTCGTCCTCCACCTGGAGGTTCACCGGTCGGCCGAAGGCCCGGCCGCGCACGGCGTCATCGCCGAAGTAGAGCTGGAGCTGAGGCCCCGAGAGGTTGTCCTCCGTGACGCGGAGGCTCACGGCGCGCTCCCGCGTCCGCAGGTCGAGGTACTGGTCCGGGGAGTTCGCCGCCAGCACGGGAGCGCTGGCGAGCAGGCCGAGGGCGAGGAAGCGCGAGGGTTTCATGTCCTTGAACCTACGCAGCCCGTGGCGTGGGTGTGCTCAGTCCGCTGGCAGGGCGGGCGTGCTGCCTCCGGCGGGAAGCTCCACGGAATCTTCTCCCTCCGGACGCAGCACCAGCCTGCGCAGCGTCCATGTCTCCGAGGTGTAGACCACCTGGGCCTCCAGCACGCCGCGCCCCTTGGGGCCCTGCACGGTGAGGTCGAAGTCCACCTGTCCTCCCCGGCGGTCGGTGGCGTCATGGGAGCGCAGCGTGATGAAGCTGCTCGTCAGGGGCGCGCCCAGCCGCTCGGTGGCGAGCGGGCTGGCCTCCGCGGTGCGCAGCGCGAGCCGGTGCACGTCGTCCCGGCGCAGCGCCTGTTCGATGTCCTGGAAGAGCGAGCGCGACACCCAGGCCACCCCCGCGGCGAAGCAGCCGAGCCCACCGAGGACGAGCGCGGCCGCCACCATCCAGCTCTGCCAGGGACTGTCCACGCGGCGCGAAGGCATTCGGGTCTCCGGGAGCCCCACACTAACGGGCGGGCGCGCGGGTTGCCGGGCAGGCGACACGGGCGGCCATTATGCTCCGCGCTCGCACCGGAGGTGCTGGACGTGGCGGAGCAGTCTCGAGCGGTGGAGCAGGCGTCACGACAGCGCCGCGCGGGCCCTGGGCGGGTGCTGCGCTGGCTGATGTCCCTGGGCGGCATCCTCGCGCTGATGGGCGGGCTGCACGCGTACCTGGCGGTGCGCCTGTTCGTGAGCCCTGCATGGCCCTCGCCCTGGGGGGTGCTGGGCGTGGTGCTGATGGTGCTGCTCTTCGTGTCGATTCCGGCCGGCCTGTTCGCGGGGCGGGGAGAGCCCTCGGCGGCCCAGCGCGTGTTGCAGTGGACGTCGTTCCTGTGGCTGGGGAGCTTCGGCATCCTGCTCAGCGCCGTGGTGGTGGCGGACCTCGTGGGCGCGGTGCTGGGGTGGACGGGTGTGGTGCCGGACGCGCTGGTGCTCGCGCGCGGCAAGGCGCTCGTGGTGGGCGCGGTGACGGTGCCCGCGGTGCTCCATGCGTTCGTGACGGCGCGGGGGCGCGCGACGGTGGAGCGGGTGACGGTGCCGATGACGGGGCTCGGGCCGGGGCTCGATGGCCTGCGGGTGGTTCAGATTTCAGATGTCCACGTGGGGCCCACGCTGGATGGCAAATGGCTGCGGCGCGTGGTGGAGCAGGTGAACGCGCTGAAGCCGGACATCATCGCGGTGACGGGGGACCTGGTCGATGGACACGTGGAGGCGCTGCGCGATGAGGTGAGCCCCCTGGCGGAGCTGCGCGCGTCGCTCGGCGTGTTCTACGTGACGGGCAATCACGAGTACTACCACGGAGGTCCCGCCTGGGAGGCGGAGGTGGCGCGGCTGGGGCTCACCGTGCTGCGCAACTCGCACCGCGTGGTGGCGCGCGACGGCGCTCGGCTGGTCGTCGCGGGCGTGACGGACCACGACGCGGGACACATCATCCCGGCGCACGCGAGCCGTCCCTCCGTGGCGCTCGCGAATGCTCCCGAGGGCGTGCCGGTGGTGCTGCTGGCGCATCAGCCCCGCTCGGCGCTGCACGTGGCGCGCGACGGCGTGCGCGTGGACCTGCAGCTGTCCGGACACACGCATGGCGGGCAGGTGTTCCCGTTCATGTTCTTCATCAAGCTGCAGCAACCCGTGGTGCGGGGGCTCGCGACCATCGCCGGCGTGCGCGTGTACACGCATCGGGGCACGGGGTACTGGGGCCCGCCCTTGCGCCTGGGGCCGTCGCCCGAAATCGCCGAGCTGACGCTGGTGCCGGCCACGGCGTGAACGGGGCCGGGCGTGTCATGCTCGGCGACGTGCCAGCGTCGAGCCGTGGGGAGGTGTTCACATGACGTCTTCGGGATTCGAGGCGCTCCTCGAGGCCGTGCGCGGACCGGCCTCGGTGAATGTCCTGGTCCTCACCGGCGCGGGCATCAGCCTGGCCAGTGGCATTCCGACGTTCCGGGGCACGGACCCGGGCGCGGTCTGGTCCAACGAGGTGATGGAGAAGGGGACGCACGCGTTCTTCCAGCGCGCGCCGCACGAGTCCTGGAAGATGTACCTCCAGCGCTTCGAGCTGGCGCGGGCCGCGAAGCCGAACGCGGCGCACCGGGCGCTCGTGGCGTGGGAGACGTGGCAGGAGGCGCAGGGGCGCGGCTTCGCCGTCGTCACCCAGAACGTGGACTCGCTGCACGAGGACGCCGGGAGCCGGCAGCTCGTGAAGGTGCACGGGAGCCTGCGATTGGCGCGCTGCTCCGCCCAGGGTTGTGAGCTGGGGGCGCCTCGCGGCACGGTGCCGATGGCGTCGGTGGACTTCTCGGCGTTCCACGCGAACCCGAGCCCGGAGACGGTGCCTCGCTGCCCTCGCTGCGACAGCCGCCTGCGGCCCCACGTGCTCTGGTTCGATGAGAACTACACGGAGCACGACACCTACGAAATCGAGCGGACGCTCATCCTGGCGCGACAGAGCCGCGTGATTGTCTTCGTCGGGACGTCCTTCTCCGTGGGAGTGACGGAGCTTGTCTATCGGCGGGGCCGGAAGCTGGACGCGCGGATGTTCAGCATCGACCCCTCGAACGTGTCGCTGGACCGGGGCATCGAGCCGGTGACAGCCCGCGCGGAGGAGGCCCTGCCCGAGCTGGTTCGCGCGCTCCAGTCCTGAGTCATCCCAGCACCTCCGGGCACCCTTGCGGCCCGGAGGTGCTGCTGTAGGTCGAACCGAGGCACGCCGCCGCACCTGTCAGGTCGCTGAGAAACCCCTCGTCGGGTGGCGTCCGCCGTCGGGCGGCTTGAGTTCACACGACATGACGAGGGAGCGTAACCGTGACGACCTTCGCAGTGGACGCTGTCGAGGAAGCAAGGACTCCGGTGGACACCGTCCCGCTCGGGACGCTGGTGGGGAAGACGCACTGGATGGCGCCGGGTGCGGACACCCCGGTGATGGACCCCCAGGGCATCCACCCGCTGCTCGCCGCGGTGCATCAGGCCTTCGCCGAGCACCGGCCCCTGGTGCTCTCTCCGGACGTGGTGTGGCTCACGCTGGCGCAGGGCGTGGCCCAGCACATCCGGCTGAACGCCGAGCGGCTCCGGGAGCGCTTCGTCCGTCACGAGGGGCGCCGGAACCTCAAGGTCGTGGTGGACGCGGTGCCTCGGACGGACGAGGACTTCCTCGCCATCCTGGAGGACTTCCGGGGACAGCTCCGCGAGGCGATGGGACCGGGCCTCCCCCGCCTGATGTCGTGTGACTTCTCCACCAGCACCGACATCGAGCGCATGGCTGGCGACGTCGTCCTGATGGATGCGATGTCGCCTTACTTCGACTTCACGTTGGCCATCCGGTGCGGCATCCCTCGGGTCACCTTGCTGGGCACGCCCGAGGACTGGCGGGCCATTCGTCGCCGCATCGACGTCATCGCCGAGCTGGACCTGGCTTGGTGGACGTCCTCGCTCATCCCCATCGCGGACGAGCTGGTGCGCGCCTCGGAGGGGCAGCCGGACCGTCAGCTCTGGACGGAGCTCTACAAGCCCGCGGCCGCGTATGGCTGGGACCGCATGGCGGGCTGGGTGATGCGGCTGTTCCCCTACATCGGCCAGTCCGGGAGCTTCGACCAGCGAAACCCGCTGCTCGCGCAGTCCCACGCGGAGTTCCTGAAGTCGCGGGACGCGGCCTTGGACGACTTCGATGTGCCGGGCGTCGCGCTGCACTGGGTGCCCGCGGGCTTGTCGTGTGTGCCATTGCGCGTCCAGGACGAGCCGATGAACTGGCGGGAGACGTGGTCCCTGGAGGCGGGCGTGCTCGCGGTGACGGTGGCGGCCGACGGGGCCCTCATGCCTCGCGCGGGCGTCATGGTCCGCTCGGGGGGCGCCTCGGTGGACCTGCTCATCGAGCGGCTCGTCGCGGAGCACTCCGTCGTCCGGGCCACCCAGCCGAGCACGTACCGGGGCCTCGCGGAGCTCAACGCGCTCTATGACCACCTGGCCAGCGCCACGCTCTTCCCGGGGACACGGCCCTGGCGCGTGCGGCCCACCGCCGAGCATGTCGAGGTCCACATCCCCCTCGAGGGCGACGAATTCACGCCGGTGCGCTGCGTGGCGGACCTGCCGGACGGGACGGTGCTCGCGCTGCGCTCCTGCAGTGGCCGGCGCCCCTCCTGCTTCGTCCGGCTGCGCGCGGATGCGCTCGAGCCGATGGTGCTGGCACCCGGCGTGACGGCCGCGGAGACGGTGATGTTGGACTGCGAGACGCTGCGCACCCCCCTGCGCTCCCGCCAGCGGGCCACCGACATCCCCGTCGTGGGGACCTCGCTGACAGCGCTGCTCCTCCAGGCGCTGGACCAGGGCGGCGCCACCGAGCTGCCCGCCTCGGGCTCGCTCGCTGATCAGCTGGAGGCCTGGGAGAACCCCGGGGCCCGACGGCGACCGTCGTCTCCCTGACACTGTGTTGCGAGGGGTTGGGTTGAAAGAGACCCACTGAACGGATGGCATATCCCACGGGCCTGTGACGGGGCTCGTGGGATGTGGCATGGCTGCCTGGAGCAAGAGCGGACTAATCGGATAATTGAAGTGAAATTTGATATTTCCGCTATTGCTGGCTACAGTCCGATGCGTGCCCCCCTCCACGATTGCCCAGCCCCGGCTGCTCGAGTCCGTTTCCGTGCCTCGCTTGAGGGAGGTGGGCGTCCTGGGCGTGTCCGGGGCGCGACGTGCCCTGAAGGGCTCGGGTGGGCCGACGGTGATGGTGGTCTCCGAGTCGCCGTTCTCGCGGCTGCTGATGGGGCGGGAGCTGGCGCCGTCCTTCGGGTTGATCCACGCGCAGGGCGTGGCGTCGGCGGGGCGCAGGCTGGAGATGGGGACGGTGCCGGCGGCGGTGGTGGTGGACCTGGACTCGGAGCCTCGCGCCGTGTCGCACGCGTTCCTGGCGCGGCTGGTGGAGAAGGACTTCCAGGGTCCGCGGGTGCTGGTGTCGGCGCGCTTCTGTCCGGAGCTGGCGGAGGCGTTCAGCGGCTCGTGCCTGACGCACTTCGCGCTCGCGCGGCCGTGGCGTCCGGGGATGCTGCGCTCGCTGGTGGAATCGGTGCTGGGGCAGCGCGCGCCGCTTCGCGTCGCCGCGGGACGCTGAGGGACTCGTCGTGAGTCGGATGTCTGGGATTCCCGCCCGTCTGGCGGACGCGGGGTGGGGTCTGCTCACAGGTGCATTGAGCGCCGTGCGCGGCCTGGTGCTGGGGCTGGTGGTGGTGCTCTCGGGTGTGGCGCGAGGGCTCGTCGCGCTCGTCCTGGGGCGTTGGCGCGAGGGGTGGTTCCAACTGCGGCGGGGATTGGTGCGCGTGGCGCAGCTGCCGGTGGACCTGGTGCTGATGCTGGCCGGGCGGATGGTCAGCGCGGTGCAGGTGTTGCTGGGCCTGGAGCCGGTGGGGCGTCGGCTCACGGGCTTCGAGGTGGCGCTGCTGCGGCCCGTGTTCGGCACGAGCCTGGACTACGCGGCGGTGCGGGTGAAGGAGGGAGGGATGGGCGTGCTGGGGATTCCCGGGCGGGCCTTCGTGCATGGGGACACCGTGTTCATCCCGCCGAGGAGCGGGCCCACGGACGCGGCGCTGCTGGCGCATGAGCTGACGCACGTGTGGCAACACCAGCACGGTGGCACGGCGTACTTGAGCGCCGCGCTCGCCGCGCAGTTCTGGGGAGACGGGTACGACTGGCGCAAGGGCGTGCACGCGGGGCTGCGCTGGGAGGAGCTCAATCCCAAGCAGCAGGCGCAGCTCGTCGAGGACGCCACCGTGGCGGGCCTGGTCCATCCGGGCCAGGCAGCGCTGTCCCAACGGATTCGATTGAAGGGATGGACCGAGGCCGCGCTGCCGGTGCTCGATGAGGCCCTCGCGAGCCTGCGGGCAGGACGGGGCGCGCCGTAGGTCGCTCAGGCTACAGCTTCGGAGGCGCGATGGGGTCGTGCTCGGAGAGCATCTTCGCCACGCGCGCCTCGTCCAGACGGGCGCCGAGCTGCTCCATCTCGTGCTGGTCGCGCACCGTCTTCGACAAGCTGAACGCGGAGCCCACGCTGAACAGCAGCCCCATGGCCATGAAGGACTTCACCCACGTGTCCACCGGCAGGTGCCAGATGCCGATGGCGGTGACTCCCACGGAGAGGGCGAAGGAAAGCCAGGTCTGGATGACCCAGGCGGAGCTGTGCGCGACGACGACCTTGGGCGTGGAACGGGACATGGTTTCTCCTCGGGAGCGAGCCTTGGCTCGCTGATGGGGAAAACATGCCGCGTCCCATCGCAAAGTGCATGGAACTAATCGATGCGTGATTGATAACCTGGAGTGTATGATTCAGCTCCAGCGCCTCGAGGGCTTCTACCGCGTGGCCCGCGCCGAAGGCTACGCGCGAGCCGTCCGCTCATTCCCGTACCCCATCACCCAGCCCGGCATCCACCAGCAGGTCAAGCGACTGGAGTCCGAGGTGGGCGTGGCGCTCTTCGAGCGCGTGGGCAAGGACCGCGTGGTGCTCACCCCCGAGGGCCGCGCGCTGTACTCACACGTCGCGCCGTTCCTGGAGGGGCTCGACGCCGTGGTGCAGTCGCTGCGCAAGGGCGAGGTGGGCGGCACATTGCGCATCCACGCCTCCGGCCACGTGCTGCGCCACCTGCTGCCCGCGTGGCTGCGGCGACTGCAGGCCCGCCGCCCGGACATCGAGGTCGTCCTGCACGAGTCCAAGGTGCCCGCCGTGGACATCCTCTCCGCGGGTGACACGGACCTGGTGGTGGACCACCTCCCGGAGGTACCCGAGGACGTGGAGGCCCGCGTCGTGGGTCACACCGCGCCCTTCCTGGTGCTGCCCTCGAATCATCCCCAGGCGAAGAGCCGACGCGTGCGGCTGGACCTGCTCCGGGACGACGCCTTCATCGCTTACAGCACGGACAAGTACCTGCGTGAACTCCAGCTGGCGGAGCTGGCGCGCGCGGGAGTGCGGCCCCGGCGGCTGCACGCGGCGGACTCGTCAGAGACCATCCTCGGCTTCGTCTCGGCGGGGCTGGGCTATTCGCTGCTCGCCTCGCTGCTGCCAGGAGGTCCTCGCGAAGCGGGCGTGGTGGCGAGGCCGCTGCCGGGCGCACCCTCGGTCGCGATTCAGGCCGCGTGGCGGCGGTCCTCCGCGCGCAGCCCGCTCATCCAGGCCGCGCTCACGCTCGCGCCGAAGCCTTGAGGTGCCCCTGACGTGCGACGGGGCCTCGCTTCCGCGCGTGGCGGAGGCGAAGCCCCGTGGGTACTGCGAAGGCTCGGTGTGGGCTCAGCCCTGGTACTGGTGCACCGACATGATGGGGTAGTTCATGCTGCTGATGGTGATGCGCTGCGAGCCGTCTGGGTTGACGTTGTTGGAGCCGATGAACATCGGCTTGCCGTTCTCCCAGCCGGCGAACATCACCACGTGCTGGCCGCTGCCCACCTTCATGGAGACCACGTCGCCGGGCTTGGCGTCCTGGAGCGACACGCGCTTGAAGTTCGGGTCCCGGTCCAGCTTGGCCTGCAGACCCATCACGCTGTTGTCGTGCTGCGCATCGGAAATCTGGCCCGCCTGCTCCAGACACGCGGAGACGAAGTTGGCGCAGTTGACGTTGTTGGGGACCCAGTCCTCCATGTCCGCGCCAACTCCGCTGCCCTCGAGCTTCAGCGAGCCCGCGTTCTTGTTCAGGTGTGAACGCGCGATGTCGAACGGGCTGCCACCGGGGCCCTTGGTGCCCTCGCCCGTCGTCATGTTGGCCGGGTAGTTCGTCGTGCCGCCCGTGAGGTTCGGGCCCGAGCGCGACGGCGCCGAATCGAAGCCATCCTTGGCGCCGGGGATGTTGAGCGTGTCCCCCGTGTAGATGAGGTCCACGTCCTTGATTTGGGGGTTCGCCTTCTGCAGGGCGTCCACGGTGGTGCCGTGGCGAAGCGCGAGCGCGGACAGGGTGTCGCCAGACTGGATGCGGTAGCTCATGAGCGAAGGGCTCCGAATGGGGGGCGGTGACGCGCGAGGGAGGTCGCGTACAACTTGCCCCTATTCTCGGAAGCCAAGAGCCCGAGTTGCGTGGGTGCGGGCCCAATTCCACTGATCTGTCGATCACCCCGACGTAGGTCGCGCACTTGCGCGAGCGCGGCTCACGGAGGGTGTGACCTCGGCTCCCTGCGTCATCCACCAAAGGTCCTTGAACAGGTGGAGCGGTCCGCGCATGGTGGCCGGCGTGAGCACCCCCATCCCCCATCCCGATTTCGCGGCCGAGCGGTTCACCCGCTGCCCGGACGCCCGCTTCGAACCCGCGCCCGCGGACGGCGTGCTGCCGGAGGGTTTCTTCACCACCACCAACCTGCCCACCTACGTGCGGGTCGACGGCGCGTGGCGCATGCCGCGCGAGCCGCGCATGGACGGCGCGCTGGTGCTGGATGCGCAGGGCGAGTTGTGGATTCGCGAGGGGCGCCGCGTGAAGGCGGGCGAGCGCGTGGTGGTGGGCCACGCGGAGGACGGCTCCGAGGGCGTGTACGTGAACATGGCCTACCTCGGCGGAGGCGGGGAGGGCGAGTTCAAGTTCATGACGAGCGAGGTGTCTCGCGAGAAGCCCATCGACTACGCGCAGATGGCGCGGGTGCTGGTGGAGGAGCGCGAGCGCGGCGGCTACCCCATCTGGGTGACGGGGCCGGCGCTGGTGCACTCGCGGGCGCGCGCGGACATGACGTGGTTCATCGCCAACGGCTTCGTGGGCGCGCTGCTCGCGGGCAACGCGGTGGCGGTGCACGACATCGAGGCGTCCATCTTCGGTACCACGCTGGGCATGAGCGGCACGGGCGAGGCCACCAGCGGAGGCCACGGCCTGCACATGCGCGCCATCAACAAGGTGCGCGCGGCGGGCTCCATCGCCAAGGCGGTGGAGGCGGGCGTCATCACCAACGGCATCATGCACGCGTGCGTGGTGCACAAGGTGCCCTTCGTCCTCACCGGCTCCATCCGGGATGACGGCCCGCTGCCGGACGTGGTGACGGACAACGTGGGCGGTCAGGACGCCATGCGCCAGCACGCGAAGAAGGCCACCATGGCGGTGCTGGTGGCCACCGCGCTGCACGCCATCGCCACCGGCAACATGCTGCCCGCGTTCGTCACGGAGAAGGACGGCTCGCTGCGCGAGCTGGCCACCATCTGCGTGGACTCGTCCGAGTTCGTCGTCAGCAAGCTGAAGGACCGGGGCACGCACCAGGCCTTCGGCGTGGTGACCAACGCCCAGGACTTCATGCACATCCTGCGGCTGTACGTGGAGCGCGAGCTGTCCGCCCGAAAGGCCTGATTCGCACGTGGGCCCGGGCTCGAGCGCCGGAGCCCACGCGCGGGGGCCTCACTGACAGGACGAGGCCTCGGCGCCGACGCAGCGGCCGCCCACGCAGCTGTTGTCGAAGTCGCACAGGCCCAGCGTGGGGCCGCAACGCTCTCCCTCGTGGACGATGGGCAGGCAGCGCGACATGCCGCCTTCGAGGCAGGCGTAGCCCCTGGGGCAGAAGCGGCTCACGTTGTCGCACGCGTCGTCGGGACCCGAGGCCTTCACGCAGATGCCCCAGACCCCCGCCTCGGGACGGGCGTCCTTGCACCACAGCCCCTCCTGGCACTCGGTGTCCAGACGGCACTCCTGCCGCTCGGCGCGGCGGGGACGGCACAGCCCGGGGTTGGACGGGTCCGCGTCGCAGAAGAGCTCGCGCTGGCACACGGTCACCAGGAACACGGAGTTCACGTCGTAGGGGGGCGCGTTGCACAGGTGGCCCTCCTTCACGTGCGGCGCGCAGCGGTTGCCATTGCACACCAGCGAAGGGCCGCAGGGGTAGTAGCCCACGTCCTCGCAGACGTCCCCCTCCGCGCCCACGGGCCGACAGGTCCGGTAGCCATTCCAGTCGCACCAGAGCCCCTGGGCGCAGGGCAGCGAAAAGCTCGTGCCGTCGGAGCGCTGGCGCACGCACGAGACGTTCTCCTCCAGGGGCTTCATGCAGGTCCGGGTCGAGCCCTCGAACACGAGCCCGGGCGCGCACTGCCAGGGCTGGGAGACGGCCTGTCCCTCCGCGCCTCGCGGCGTGCACGTCCCCTCGCAGGCGTTCTGCGAGGTGTGGCCGCAGTAGGCCTCCGAGCCGCAGTCCAGGTTCATCCCGCACCCGCTCGCGGAGCCCTGCTGGACGAACAGCTGACAGGCCGGCTCGTACTCGATGCCGTACTGCCACGCGGCGTCGGACAGGGCGGGCTCGGAACAGCTCCTGCCCCGGAGCGCGTCCAGACAGCGCCGGGCCGCGGCCCCGTCGAAGCGCAGCCGACCGGACTCCAGTGAGTCCTCGTACCGCGTCCCCAACCCCAGGGACTGGGGCCGGTTCCACTGGCGCATGTCGTCCTCGCACGCGCTCGCCCGGACGTACTCACCACACCGCTGGGCCCGCGCGCAGAGCGCCTGGACGACCTGGGTGCCGAAGTCCTCCATCGACACGTCCTCGTCGCCGCCACACGCCCACAGCCCCAGCAGCATCACCCCGAGTACCGCTCGCCAGTCGCGCATCGCTCGCCTGCCCATCCGTGATGGGGCCCGGCCCAGGAGGCCCCGCCTTCGACATACGGACCGAATCCATACTTCAGGCTGTGCCGGCGCCGCACCCCCTGGTCGAGGTGCGGCAGATGGGCGACGGCTCGCGACTCAGTACGACTCCTCGGGGACCTCCATGAGGTCCAGCGTGCCGGACTCCACCATGCGCGCGGCGTGGGCGAGGCCCGGGAGGACTTCCGCGCAGTACCAGCGCGCGCTGGCCAGCTTGCCCACGTAGAAGGCGCGGTCACCGGGGTTGGACTTCATCCGCTCCAGCGCGACGCCCGCGTGGCGCACCAGGAGCCAGCCGATGACCACCTCCGCCACGCCCGCCAGCACGCGGTTGCCCTGCAGGCCCACGTGGTAGACGGACTCGCCCAGCTTGCCCATCAGCGTGCCGAGCATCAGCTCCAAATCCCCCAGCGCCTTGCCCAGCGCGGCGCGCTCCGCCTGGAGCTCCTTGCCGCCCAGCTCGCCCTCGGCCGTCTCGCGCACCTGCCCGAGCAGCGCCTGCAGCGTCGCGCCGCCGTCGCGCGCCACCTTGCGCATGAGCAGGTCCAGCGCCTGGATGTGCGTGGTGCCCTCGTAGAGCGTGTCGATCTTCTGGTCCCGGATGTACTGCTCCACCGGGTAGTCCGTCAGGTAGCCGGAGCCGCCGTGCACCTGGAGGCTCAGCGCGAGCAGCTCGTACGCCTTCTCCGAGCAGTAGCCCTTCACCAGCGGCAGCAGCATGTCGTTGAGCGCGTCCATCTCCCCGGCCTCGGTGGCGCGGTGGCCGCCCTTGAGCTCCACGCCGTCCTGCACGGAGGCGGTGTAGAGGCACAAAGCGCGCATCCCTTCCGCGAACGCCTTCTGGGTCATCAGCATGCGCCGCACGTCCGGGTGGCGGAAGATGGGCACGCGCGGCGCCGTCTTGTCGCGCGCCTGCAAGAGGTCCGCGCCCTGGAGCCGGTCCTTGGAGAACGCCAGCGCGCGCTGGTAGCCCGCCGACAGCGTGGCCATGGACTTCACGCCCACCGCCATGCGCGCCTGCTCGATGATGTAGAACATCTGGCGCATGCCGTCGTGGACCTCGCCCAGCAGCAGGCCGCGCGAGGGCTTGCCGTCGCCGAACGTCAGCTCGCACGTGACGGAGCCCTTCAGGCCCATCTTCTTCTCGAGCTTGGTGCACACGACACCGTTGTGCTCACCCAGGCTGCCGTCCTCGTTCACCCAGTACTTGGGGACGACGAACAGCGACAGGCCCTTGGTGCCCGGGGGACCGCCTTCCGGGCGCGCCAGCACCATGTGGATGACGTTCTCGGACATGTCCGAGTCGCCGTTGGTGATGAAGCGCTTGACGCCTTCAATCTCCCAGACGTCGCCGCCCACCGGGCGCGCCTTGGTGCGCGCGGCGCCCACGTCGCTGCCGGCGTCGGGCTCGGTGAGCACCATGGTGCCGCTCCAGCGCTTGTCCAGCATGTGCGGCAGGAAGCGCTGCTTCTGCGCGTCCGTGCCCAGCCGGTCGATGATTCGCGCGAGCAGGTTGCCCAGCGTGTAGAAGGCGAGCGAGGCGTTGGCGCCCACCATCAGCTCGAACGCGGCCCATCCCAGGGACGGCGGCGCGCCCAGTCCGCCCAGGTGCGGCGGCTGCTCCAGGAGGTGCATGCCCGCGTCGAAGAACGCCCCCATGGACTTCTTCAGCCCTGGGGGCAGCGTCACCACGCCGTTCTCCAGCTTGGGCGGGTTGTGCTCCGCCTCGTCGAACGACGGCGCCAGCTCGTTCGCGCACAGCACGGAGAACGTCTGGAGCATCTGCCGGGCGGACGTCTCGTCCAGGTCGCCGAAGGGCGCGCGCCCCAGCGACGTTCGGCCGATGTCGAGGAACTCGAAGAGGTTGAACTCGATATCGCGCAGGTTGGGGACGTAGTGGTTGGCGGACGACGACATCTCAAGCTCCTCACGAGGACGAAAGGCCCACGAGGGTAGCCGAGATTGATTTTCGAGTCAGCCGAAGGCGCCCGCACCGCACCCATGGTGCATGACGCATGGGGCCGTGATGCACGAAGGGCCCCCGGGGAACCGGCCCCAGAGGCCCTTCGTCACGACAGGCTCACGTGCGGGTGTGCTCAGCCCTTGAGCTGGAGCGACGGCACGGCGCCCTCGCCGAGGACCAGGTGGACCTGGCCCACCTTGGCGGCGAGGTCCTTGTAGGCCTCCAGCTCCTTGAGGCGCACGAGCAGCGGGTTCTCGGCGAGCACCTTGGCCGTCTGGGCGAGCGAGCGCGTGGCGGCGGTCTCCTCGCGGCGGGTGATGACGTTGGCCTCGGCCTCCTTCTGGGCCTGGATGACGCGGTTGAGCAGCTCCTTCATCTCGCCGGGCAGCACGACGTCCTTGATGCCGAAGCGCAACAGCTCCAGGCCCACCGACTCGGCGCGCTCCTTCACCTGGGCGAAGAGGTTGTCGGCCAGGGCCTCGCGGGAGGCGAGCAGCTCGTCGAGCGTGCGGGTGGCCACGGCCTCGCGGGCGGCCAGCTGCATGGCGAGGTAGAGGATGTCATCCGGCGCGCGGGCGACGACGGCGAGCCGGCGCGCGTCCGCGACGCGGAAGGCGGTGGACAGGTTGAGGCGCAGCGTGACGCGGTCCTGCGTCATGACCTCCTGGCCGGTGACGTGGAGCAGCCGCTCGCGCAGGTCGATGACGGCCAGCTGCACCTTGTGGGCGACGGTCCACGCGGCGTGGCGGCCCGCGGGCAGCACGGCGTCGAGCGTGCCGTCCACGTAGCGCAGCGTCACCGAGCCCTCCGTGGCCGTGGCCTCCACGTAGTCGCTCGCGGGGACGATGGCGCGCACGTCGTCGCGCAGGGGCGTGGTGGAGACGCCGGTGGTGTCCACGCGCTCCACGCGCACGGCGGGCGTGGGCGGCGTCAGGGCGCGCGCGGGGACGTGCTCCACGGTCCACACCTGGTGCTGGCCGCGGCCGAGCCACTTCAGGGGGCGGCCCCGGTGGTAGAGGATGGCGCGCTCGTCGGCGCCCAGGTCGACGACCTGCAGGTCCGAGGGCGGCACGAGCGCGAGCAGCTCCGCGTCCAGGTTGGCCAGGGGCAGGCCCGTGGCGACGCGGACGATGCGCACGTTGCGGAAGGGGTAGGTGAGCCGGTAGCGGCCCGGCACGAGGTAGCGCGTCGGCACCTCGTCGACGAGGACGAACGCCCGCTCGTGCTGCACGACATCCACACGCATGAAGAAGCTCATCGCGCACCTCCTTTCCCCCAGAGGGGGAGTGTTGAGACCGGGGCGCGAGGTGGCGCGAGAGGCGCGCGTCCCGGGGACTGCGAGAAAAGTGAAGGCTCCCGCCTTCGCGGGAGGAGAGCGCCGACTGCGTGCCCGGGCCCCATCGACGCATCCCGCGCTCGCGGGCCGGACCGGGCGCGGACGACGACAGACATTCCGCTGACGGCGCGGAAGGGGACTGTCGCCCTGGCGGACGGCGTGGCTTCGCGGTGGGGGAAGGTTGGGTGGAGTGGGCCAGCGCTTCTACCGGCTCGGGATGGAGCCTTCTGGCGGAACCGATTTTTCAGATCGGGTCAGAACGAAGGATTCGAACCTTCTCCTCAAGATCCAATATCTTGTGCTCTACCAGGTGAGCTAGTTCTGAGCAGTCCCTGGAAGGGGTTGCTCGCTTTGGCTTTCGCGGCGGCCGGCCGGACGCCCCGATGTGAGGGAGTCACCGCGGACGATGGACCCGGGGGACACCCTGTCCGGGACACGAGCGCAGAGCACCCATGTCCGGATTCGGGAGCCCGGGGACAGCCCCGTGACACCTCTGGAATGCGTCGGGGGCGAGGGACGCGGGCGCCGCGTCGGGGCTGACAGCGGGAGATGCGAGGAGTTCGACTCAGTAGGCGACGAAACTAGCGAACTCGCCTGCGGCGAAGGTGCGCAGGGTGCCCAGGCCCACGGCCTGGCCGGTGCAGTCCGCGGTGCGGTATGCGAGGACTTGCTGGACGTTGCTCCAGCCCACGAGCGAGTCCGCATCGGCGGGGAAAGCCGTGCACGTGCCGTCTGGCTGCGCCACGTTCAGGACCGGCTGGGTGAAAGTCCTGGCGTAGAACGTGAGCCCGGTCTGCCCCTCATCGGACGAGGCCTGCGCCACGCCCGTGGTGAGGGCGGCTCCCATGAGCGCCACGGTGGTGAGGACGAGCTTCGAGCGCATAGCCGCATCTCCTGTAAAACGAGTAAATTCGCTGTGCATCCTGAACCCGCCGGATGGGAGGGTCAATCGGAGGGGCGAGCGGGGCCAGGGGATGCCTGGAGCCAATGTTCATGACGAAGCCCTTCGTGTTCTGGAGCCTGTGGGTGGTGTGCCTGGGGTGTGCGGGGAGCCCGGAGGTAGAGCCGCGAGGCTCCTCGGCATGGAGCACCCGTGATGGGTTGGCCGAGGAGTACACCTATGTCGAGCTCACGTCCGACGCGGACCTGGAGACTCGTGCAGGCGCATTCCTCCCCACGGGTTGGGCGCGACAGGCGCTTGGCGATGATGTGGATCCACTCAAGGGCGCCATCGCCACCCGCCCCGTGCGACGCACGCCAGGCGCAGGTCCGCTGCGCAGACCTCCTCTCCTGACTCCACGACCCGCGCCACTCCAGGCTCAAGTCCAGGCGCGACGCACAGTGGATGCTGCTGTGGTGCTCCAAGCAAGGAAGCTCTACCAGCAACGCCTTCAGGAGGCTCAGACCACGTACCCGAACAGCGCGGGATACGAGAACCATCACCTCGTTCCGTTGTACCTGGGAGGGGCGAAGGATGGGCAGACGTACCGTTTGCCCACGGCGTATCACAAGGCCATCACCCGGGCTTTCCGTGAGGAGTGGCGTTATGGTCAGGGACAGCGACCGGATGCACGAGCACTGACGGACATCCTGGTGCGGGTCTATTCCCGGTACCCCATCCCTCAACTCATCGGAATCCCTCCCTGACGATGCGCGAGACGTTCGAGTTCAGGATTGCGGAGGAGCGGGCCCGGAAGTTCCTGGCGCCTGGGCTCGGCATGCGCGTGAACGAGGGGCTGCGCAAGGTGGTGTTGCCCGGGGATGATCCCCGCGTGCGGGAGATTGGCGCCATCGAGCGCAAGCTCCGCGCCGAGGGTGACCTCTTCTTCACCTACTGGAACGTCGAGCGGCGCTACTCGGCTCGGGAACTCGAGTCGGCGGAGTTGTTGAACCTCGTCATCCGAGGGGCCGTCGCGCCCACCGGAGCCATGTGCGGCACGGGCTATGATGCGTCGGAGGCCTGCCCGCATTGTGGCGTTGGAGCACGGCAGACGACGGACCTCATCCTCGACACGCGCCGGATTGCCAAAGGCCGTGACTTCGCGAAGACGCTCGCGGGAGAGGTCGTGGTCTCTTCCAGGTTCGTCGACGCCTTCCAGGAGGCTGGACTGCGAGGCGCGGAGTTCCGCCCCGTGCTGCACCTGGGCGGCAAGCCTTCGCGCCAGCCGGAGTGGTATCAGCCCGTCACGACCTCGAAGCCGCTGAAGCTGGATGCGAAGACGGTCTCGGGCAACAACCCCTTCGACCTCGACGAGCGTGGTGAGCACCGGTGCCCGAAGGGGCATGTCGCGGGCCTCAACCTGCTCTCAGCGCTCCATGTCGACCGGGCCTCGCTCGATGGCTCGGACCTGTTCATCACGGACACACGCTGGGGCGACAGGCGCGGCGAGCTTCGCCCAGAGCCTCGCTGGCTCATCTCTGCTCGGCTCCGGGACCTGATGACCACCCTGAAGGCGAAGGGGCACGTGCTGGAGGTCGCTCACCTGGCCTGAGGTCGCGGCACGCTTGCTTCAGCTCATCTTCTCCAGCAGGGCCCGCAGCTCCGCCTGCTGGGCGGCGGTCAGCCGGCCGAGCTTCGTGCCGAACGCCTCCGAGAGCAGCGTCGTCCCCTGCTGCATGACCTTGCGGCCGGCCGAGGTGAGCTGCAGCCGGTGACGCCGCAGGTCCGCGGTATCAATTTCACGGCGCAGGAGGCCCGCGGCCTCGAGCCGCTTCACATAGAGCGTCACCGAGGGCTTGGGGATGCACAGCGACGCCGCCAGCTCGGCCGGGTAGGGGTGGTCGTCCACCTCCGCCAGCACGAACAGCTCCTTCGTCTCCACGCCCAACGCCGCGATGTCCGAGGCGACACTGGCTATCACCGACATCAACAGCCGGTGGTTCAACGACCAGATTCTCGCCGGGTCGATTTTCGACATGGGCCCTTGCGCGGAAATTGGTTCAAAATTAATCCAGTTCCGGATTGAACTAAATCGTCGTCCTCACAATGTAGCACTCCCCTGGAGCCCACATGCCTCTCAACCACTACGTGACGCTGGGCCGCTCGGGCCTGCGCGTGAGCCCGCTGTGCCTTGGTGCCATGACGTTCGGTGAAGACCTCGGCTGGGGGTCCAGCGTGGAGGAGTCCCAGCAAATCATCGACCGCTACATCGAGCTCGGCGGCAACTTCATCGACACGGCGAACTTCTACACGAAGAGCCACTCCGAGAAGATTCTCGGAGACCACGTCGGTCGCCACCCGGCCCGGCGGGACAGGCTGGTCCTCGCGACGAAGTTCAGCGGGAATCTGTACCCCGGGGACCCGAACGGCGGCGGCTCGGGCCGCAAGTCCATCATCGCGGCCGCCGAGAACTCGCTGCGCCGCCTGCAGACCGACTACATCGACCTCTACTGGCTGCACAACTGGGACATCCACACGCCGATTGAGGAGACGATGGCCGCGCTCGAGGACCTGGTGCGCGCCGGCAAGGTCCGCTACCTCGGCGTCTCCGACACGCCCGCGTGGAAGATTGCCCAGGCCAACGTGATGGCCCACTTCCGCGGCTGGTCCTCCTTCATCGGGCTGCAAATCGAATACTCCCTGCTCGAGCGCAGCGTGGAGCAGGAGCTGGTGCCCATGGCGCTGGAGCTCGGCCTGGGCATCACCCCCTGGTCGCCGCTCAAGAGCGGCGCGCTCAGCGGTAAGTACACCCGCGCGAACGCCGGCCAGCAGAAGGGTGACCGCGGCGTCTTCCTGGAGTCGTTCCTGAACGAGAAGACCTACGCGCTCGTCGACGCGCTCGGTGTCATCGCCAAGGAGCAGGGGACCACCATCGCGCGCGTGGCGCTGGCCTGGGTGCAGGCGCAGCCGGGCGTGAGCTCGACCATCATCGGCGCCCGGCGCCTGTCCCAGCTCGAGGACAACGTGGGCGCCCTCGAGGTGAAGCTGAGCGCCGAGCAGCTCGGCCGGCTCGACGCGCTCAGCAAGCCGACCTTCGGCTTCCCCCAGAGCATGCAGCCCATCTTCCCCGCCATCCACAACGGCGGCACGACGGTGAACGGCGTCTTCATGGAGCCGTCCCCGTTCGGCGTGGTGAAGGGCGAGAAGCCCTACTGAGGCTGGAGCCTGGGCAGCAGCGGAAGGGGCACCGAGGCCGTCGTCTGGGATTGCGCCGGAGGCACGAGCGCGGGCTCGGCCTCGGGCGGCTCGGCGGGCGTCACCGGCTGACAGCTCGCCGGCTCCGGGGACGCCTCCGCCTCGCTCGACGTCGTGGTCCGCGAGGCCCCGCGCTTCGCGGGCAGCGAGCACATGGACGCGGGCGTCGCCACCGTGGGCCGCGCCACGCGGGGCGGCGTCGCGTCACCGCGCGAGCGCGAGTCGCCTCGTGACTGCGAGTCGCTGCGCGTGTCCGCCCGCCCTTCACTCGTCGACGAGGAGGTGGCGGTCGCCACCGCGGACGGGGTCGGGCGCTTCGCCGCCTCGCCGAGCGCCGCCGCCAGTCGTCCGTTGCTCTCGTGCATCTGGTCTCTCGCGCGGTCCAGGCTCGCCTGCGAGTGCGCGCGCTGCTGGTCCATGCTGTCCTGGAGCCGCTCGCGCTCCTTCAGCAGCTCCGCCTGGGCGGCCTCGCGCTGGGCATCCAGCTTCGCGCGGTACTGCTCCCGCTCCTGCTCCTGGTTGGCGCGCAGGCTGTCGCGCTCCTTGGAGACGTCGCTGAGCTGCGCCTCCAGCGCGCCCTTCTCCGCGGAGAGCATCCGCTCCGTGGTCACCATGCACGCCTCGAGCACCTTCTCGTCCGGCTCGCGCACGGGCAGCGGCTCACCCCGGTTCCACGCCACCATGGCGCTGCTCTGCCAGCGGTAGTCCGCGT
This sequence comes from Myxococcus sp. AB025B, assembly GCF_006518215.1. Taxonomy (NCBI): domain Bacteria; kingdom Pseudomonadati; phylum Myxococcota; class Myxococcia; order Myxococcales; family Myxococcaceae; genus Myxococcus; species Myxococcus sp. AB025B. The sequence continues at coordinate 13,801 of NZ_SRLW01000043.1, read as the reverse complement.
GCATCACGCACTCCTGCACCAGCCGCGTGAGCCGGTCCGCCGACCACTCCGGCCTTGGCCGGGAGCACGGGCCCACCTCCTCCCGGAACGTGGAAGGGAACGTGCGGGTCTGCTTCACCCAGCAACCGTCGCGCTGCTCCACCTTCACCGATGCGCACCCGCTCGCCGCCAGCACGAGCACCCACGCCGCCACTCGCCTCATGACGCCCCTCCTCCGCCCTGCCCGCCGGCCCGGGCTCCGCGCTTCGCCCCGGAGGCACGGTAGGAACGCCACCAACACCTGCCCATTCGGCGCAGCCCTCACGCCCCGGACGCATGTCCTGGAGCGGACGCCTGAAGGCAGACAGCCGAGCTCACGATGACCCATCCCCGTGTGCTGCCCAACGCTCTCACCTGAAGCCCAGGGCTGGCAGCCAGACGAGGGCCCTGCGCCTTGCTCGTGCACGCGAGATGCGGACGCTCAGCGCAGCAGCGCGCGGGTGTGGTCGAGCAGCTCCGTGCCACCCGGAGCACCGTGGCCCGGGACGATGATGCGCGTGTCGGGATAGCGCGCCTGCACACGCTCGAGGCTCGCGGGCCACGCGGAGACCACGGCGTCCCCCAGGTTGCCCAGGTCCTTCGCCTCCGCGTCCTTCACGAAGCACCCGCCGAACATCACCTGGCTGTCGCGGTGCACCACCACGATGTTGTCGGGGGCGTGGCCCGCCCCGGGGAAGAACAACTCCAGCGGACCGAGCGTCGCGACCTCCGTGAAGGCGCGCGTGGGCACCGGCTTGCCGCGCTCCCTCGCGAGCCTCACGGTGTCCTCCAGGCCATGCACCGGGATGCCCCTGGCGGAGAGCACGGGGATGCCCGCGGTCCGGTCGTCGTGGAAGTGAGTCGCCACGGCCGCGCGGACGGGCTTGCCCAGCGTGTTCGCGGCCCAGTCGGCGAGCTGCTCGGCCTGCTGCTCGTTCCAACCCGTGTCCACGAGCAGCGAGCCGTCCCCGTCCTCGACGATGAGCCCGTTGGCGGGAACGAGGCCGAAGTCCTCGTCCGAGAGCGTCGTGTGCACCCAGACCCCCGGAGCGATGCGCCGCACCGTGATGTCCTTCGCGAGCGTGTACGCGCTCGCGCGCGCCGCCTCCGTGGCGTCCGGACGCGCGGGCGCCGAGGTGCAGGACTGCGTCAACACGAGAAGGGGGACGAGGACGCGAAGCGAGCGTGAGGTCATGGGGTCAGTCTCGGGACAGGGGAGTGCGGTGCACGCCCTGGCAACCTTCGGGCCAGCGGGTCACCCGAGTCCGCGCGAGCTCGAGCGCCACGGATGCGTCCGGGCAGCCACGGCGCCGTGTCCGGGGGGCCGCGCTCCTGCCCGGGACTTCAGCTCGACGCGTCGACGATGACGGTGCACTGGCCGGCGACCACCTGGGGACGCTCGTCCACCCACTGCCAGACGCGCGTGTAGCGCAGCTGCGCGGCGAACCCGGTGCCCGCGGACTGGCCCGCGACGGAGGCCCGCACGACGACCACCGCGCCCGCGGAGAGGAACCGGATGACGGGGGGACCCAGCTCCAGCCGGGTGAGTCGCAGCGCGCCCGAGCCATGGCCCTCCAGGTCCGCATCCTTGTTGAAGACCTGTCCCAGGTGGTTGACGAAGACGAGGTCCTCGGAGAGGAGCTGGTCGAGCATGTCCACGTCGCTGGCGAGCATGGCCTGGCGCAGCGTCTCCTCCGCCGCCAGGATGTCTTCTTCCGTCATCATCCGCAGTGCGCTCCTGGCTGGCCGACCGGGCAGTGTCGCCCGACACGTCGCGGGACTACCGACGCTCGACCTCCCACCAACCGAACCACAAAGTCCGCTCCTCGGCGAGCTGAACCCACCCGGGCGCATGCACGTAGGCGCGCGGCTCCAGCCCCGCGTCCGTGACGGCGCGCGAGGCCTCCTCGAAGGAATACAGATGCAGCGTCACGGCGGGCCCCGCGGTCCGCACCTCGCGCGTGGGGGCCTCGTGTCCCTCGTGGCCGGGCCTGCGCTCCAGCGCGGTGAACAACAGCCGCCCGCCCGGCGCCAGCATGTCCGCGATGTGCCGCAGCACGCGCCGCAGGTCGTCGCAGAAGTCCAGACAGCCCAACGCCAGCGCCACCTGGAAGCGCCCCCACTCCGCGGGGAACGGCTGGTAGTAGTCGTGCGCGTACCACTCGCCCGAGGGACGGGCCTGTCGGGCCAGCTCCAGCATCTGCGGCGCCAGGTCCGTGCCCACCACGTGCACGGAGGGCTGCAGGCCCTTGGTGTGCAGCCCCGGGCCACAGCCCACGTCGAGCACCCGGCAGCCCGGGGACACCGCGTCCGCGAGGAACCGCTCGACGCGGTCCTCGTACCGGCCCAGCACGGGGAAGAGGGCCTCGTAGGCGGACGCAATCTCCTCGTAGATGGCCCGGACGGCCTCTTCCTGGGGACTACCGCGGGACATGGCGCTTGGCTCGCATGGGGACGTCCGTTCTACCGTGCCCCGAGTCCCACGGCGCGCTGAACCTTCACGTGTGTCCACTGTCGAAGGACCACTCGGACGCAAAGTGTCTTCACTGGCGCACGCATCGCGCTCCAGGCGAGAGCGCACGCGTCCGCCGGCAAGCGAGCACCCCGAGGTGCCGCGCTCCTTCAGCGCTCCACCTGCCGGAACACCGCCATCGAGCGCCCCTCCAGCTGGAACCGGCCTCGTGCCGGCAGCTTCTCCGCGCCCCGCGCATCGTCCGCCGTGTACAGCTCCAGCTCCCACTTCTGTCCGTCCGTGAGGGCGGGCAGCGTGTAGGCCACCGGCTCGTGGTGGGCGTTGAGCAGCACCAGCAGCGCGTCGCCGATGATGCGCTGGCCGCGCTCGTCGGGCGTGGGGATGGCGTCACCGCCGAGCAGGAACGCCAGCGAGCGCACGAAGGGCTTCTGCCAGTCCTCCTCGCTCATCTCCGAGCCGTCCGGACGGAACCACGCCAGGTCCTTGTGCTCGGAGTCCCACAGGTGCGCGCCCTTGAAGTAGCGGCGGCGCTGCAACACCGGCTGCCGGTGACGGAAGTGGATGAGCTTCTGCGTGAAGGCGAGCAGCTTCTGGCGCCGCTCGTCCAGCGACCAGTCCACCCACGACAGCTCGTTGTCCTGGCAGTAGGCGTTGTTGTTGCCCTGCTGCGTGCGCCCCATCTCGTCGCCGGCGACAATCATCGGCACGCCGGTGGACATGAACAGCGAGGCCAGGAGGTTTCGCTTCTGGCGCTCGCGCAGCGAGACGACGCCCGCGTCCTCCGTCTCACCCTCCACGCCGCAGTTCCAGGACTGGTTGTCGTCCGCGCCGTCGCGGTTGTGCTCGCCGTTGGCCTCGTTGTGCTTGTGGCTGTACGTCACCAGGTCGTGCAGCGTGAAGCCGTCGTGCGCGGTGACGAAGTTGATGCTCGCCTGCGGCTTGCGCCGCGCCTCCGCGTACAGGTCCGAGTTGCCCGTGAGCCGGTAGCCCACCTCGCCGGCGAGGTTCTCGTCGCCCTTCCAGTAGCGCCTGAGCGCGTCGCGGTACTTGCCGTTCCACTCGCGCCACGGCGCGGGGAAGCCGCCCACCTGGTAGCCGCCGAGCCCCACGTCCCACGGCTCCGCGATGAGCTTCACCCGGCTGAGCACCGGGTCCTGGTGCAGAATCTGGAACAGCGCCGCCCTCGGGTCGAAGCCGCCCTCGCCCGTGCGCCCCAGCACCGTGGCCAGGTCGAAGCGGAAGCCGTCCACGTGCATCTCGTCCACCCAGTAGCGCAGGCTGTCGACGATGAGCCGGGCGCCGTTCGGGTTGGACGCGTTGACGCTGTTGCCGCACCCGGTGAAGTCCAGGTAGTAGCGCGCGTCCGGCATCAGCCAGTAGTAGCTGGCGTTGTCGATGCCCTTGAGCGACAGCGTGGGCCCCAGGTGATTGCCCTCGCACGTGTGGTTGTAGACCACGTCGAGGATGACCTCGAGCCCCGCGGCATGCAGCGCGCGCACCATGGCCTTGAACTCGGTCACCGCGCCGCCCGGCGTCTTGCGGCTCGCGTAGTACTGCTCCGGCGCGAAGAAGCCGAGCGTGTTGTAGCCCCAGAAGTTGGACAGCTTCTTGTCGTCCAGGAACGAGTCGTCCGCGAAGGCGTGGATGGGGAGCAGCTCCACCGACGTGACGCCCAGCTTCTTCAAATGCTCGATGATGGGCGGCGAGGCCAGGCCCGCGTACGTGCCGCGCAGGTGCTCGGGCACCTCCGGGTGGCGCATGGTGAGGCCGCGCACGTGGGCCTCGTAGATGACCGTCTTGCGCCAGGGAACCTCCGGCCGGCGGTCATTGCCCCAGTCGAAGGCGTCGCTCACCACCACGCTCTTGGGCACGCCCGCCGCGCTGTCGCGCTCGTCGCGCGCCAGGTCCTGCTGCGCGTGTCCCAGCGGATAGCCGAAGACCGGCTGCTTCCAGTCCACCTCGCCGTGGAGGGCCTTGGCGTACGGGTCCACCAGCAGCTTGTGCGGATTGCAGCGGTGGCCCTTGGTGGGCTCGTAGGGGCCGTGCACCCGCAGGCCGTAGAGCGCCCCGGGCTCCAGGCCGGGCACGTAGCCGTGGTGGACGAAGTCCGTCGCCTCCGGCAGCGTGAAACGCTCGATTTCGCGCGTCGGGTTCGCCGAATCGTAGAGGCAGACCTCGATGCGGGTCGCCGCCTGGGAGAAGACGGCGAAGTTGACTCCGGTGCCATCGAACGTGGCGCCGCGCGGCCAGGGCTTGCCCGGCCAGACCTCCCTGCTCATACGGGCTCTCGATTCCTCTCAAGGAAAATGCCCGCTGAATGTGGGATGGCCCTGGCGGACCGGCAACCGTCAGGCCGCGGCGGCGTGGTCCAGTGAGCGCCATGTCCCCAGGGCCCAGTCCTCCTCCTCCGGGTCGGCGAAGCTCACCACGCACAGCGCCCGGTGGCGCCCGGAGCTGCACAGGGCCGTCAGCCGGCACTCGCCCGGCTCCATGTGCAGCGACGCGCGGCCGCTCACCCGCTCGCCCTGGTACTCCAGCTCCAGCGCCCGGCGCTCCGCCGTGGTGGTGGCGAAGTGCTCCTCCGCGTCGTCCTCGAGTGGCACGAAGCGGACACTTCGCCGATGGTCCCGGGCCACCCACGTCCCGTCCTCCAGGTGCGCCTCCGCCAGCGAGCCGGGGATGCGGATCTCCCAGCCCGCCGGCAGCGCCACCTGCACCGCCCCGCGCCGGTAGCCGATGGACGGGCCGCGCGCCCCGTGGTGGTCCGCGTGGTGATGGACCGTCTCCGCCAGCGTGCCGCCCACGCCCAGGTAGCCGAGCACCTCGCGCCACTCCCGCCAGGGGTAGGCCAGCTCCGGGTCCTCGCGCCACGCCAGCTCCAGCGAGCGGGCCACGTCGCGCAACAGCCGCCGCTCCTCCTCGAGCAGCGGCGGGCGCCACACCACCTCCGTCCACAGCCGACACAAGGCGCGCCCCAGCCGGGCGTGCGCGCCGACGCCCTGTCGCCACCAGGGGAACACGTCCATGCCCACGCGCGGGTCCTCGTACACGCGCCGCATCCAGCGCTCGTCGCGAGGCCCCAGCGGCGTGAGCAGCGCGCCGGGGTGCTCGAACATGTGGCCGAAGCGCAGGGACATGGAGAAGCCGGACTCACCCAGGCTGCGCATGCGCAGCACCTGGGCCACCGTCTCCTGCAGCCACGCCAGCATGTAGACCTCCACCGGCCCCGCGTCGCCCGTGTGGAAGTAGCCCGTGGGGTCTCCGACGTCCAACGTGTCGTCGGCCTGCACCCACTGGAGGTCGAGCGCCTGGCCCAGGGCCTTGAGCGTGTCGCACAGGAACACGTGGTAGCCGGGGCCCACCGCGGACGTCTCCGCGGAGATGACCACGCGCGAGCCGCTGGCCGCGAGGAACGAGACCTCGCCCGCGGCCGGATGCAGCCGCAGCCGCAGCTGCGGCGCGCCTCGGGGACCGGTGCCGAAGCGACTGCTCTCCAGCCACTCCGACACATTCATCTGGAACCAGCGCTCGACCTGACCCAGCCACGTGCGCGCGTTCTCGGATGTCGGCGAGTGCGGTGCGTCCCCCCCACGCCAGCCGGCCAGCAGCAACTTCAAACTCATCACGCCTCTCTTGGGTTCGGGGCCCCCCGCGCATCGGGGACCGGGCATGTCTCCGCGCCTTGTCAGGAAAGCGCGTTTCACCTTGAAGGTGCCACTGACCCGGTGTGACGGCCGGCCCGTGCTCCACGTCGCGCGAAGGTCCGAGTGCGCGACGGAGCGCTGGCTCGCTCGGCTGCCGGGTGGACGGGCCCAAGCGAGGTGCCGGGTCTTCCGCGCCCCGGTGCGCACGGACGCGGAAGGCGAATGGTGATTCAGTTTTCCAGGAAGGGTGAAGCGTCAGTTCTGGGTGGTGGCGGCCGGGGCGTCCTTGCGGGCGTTGGCGGCGACCTTCTCGGCGATGCGGCTCCAGGCGGCGTGGGTGCGCACGGCCTCGAGCGAGGGCTCGGTGGTGAGGGATTGGGTGGCGGAGAAGCCCTCGTCGGCGGCGCGCTCCAGCCAGACGATGCACTCGTCGAGGCTGCCGGCGCGCGCGGCGATGACGCCCGCGTAATAGAGCCCGTCCGGGTGGCGGAAGCCGTCGTTCCACGCGCGGCGGTAGAGGAAGAGCGCGTCCTCGTAGCGGCCGTCCTCGAGCAGCTTGTCGGCCTCGGTGCCCAGGCGGCGCGCCTCGCTGGCGTCGGGCGGGACGGGACGCGGCACCGGCGGCGTCGGGTTCCGCGGGTCGTTGGTGTGCGTGGTGGCGCAGGCGGTGAGCTGGAGGAGGGCGAGGACCGCGAGGAGACGGCGCATGGCGTGAATACTCCGGGTTGCGAGGTTATCCGGAGAGGACGCTGCCAAGGCCGGGGCCACCATTCAAGCAGGCGCACGCTGCCCGCGGGCACCGGGGACATCACCTTGCGGGAAAGGAGGCCGTCATGAGCAAGAAGGACGTGTTGAAGATTCCGACCGAGAACCTCCCCACCATCCCCAAGCATGACGCTGGCGCCGAGGACGAGCCCAGGCGTCGTGCCCCCAAGACGCTGGACCCGAACACGGGGCCGGGTGGGACGCCGGGCGTGGATGACACCCCGCGCATCATCGAGCCGCAGACGACGCCCGGGCGCTATCCCGGCGTCAGCGTGAGCTGAGCGTCGACAGCGTGACGCGCGGCGAGCAGGCCCATGCCCGAGGCGGGGCGTGGGCCTGCTGTCGTTGCGCGGTCGTGACGGGGTGGGCGCGTCCCCGGGGTCGGCCGGAAACACAGAGGCCCGCGCCGGTCGGGGCGCGGGCCTCCGGAGCTCCACTCGCCTTGGCGCTTCGAACAGCGCCTGGGCAGGGGGCCTTGCCTAGCGGCCGGACTCGGGCTCACGGGGCAGGGCGTCCGGAGCGTACGGGTCCTCGCGGTTGCTGGAGTCGGGCGCCGTCAGGTCGCCGTCGCCCGTGGTGCCGGGGTCGACGGCGGTGTCATCGGCGGGGTCCAGCGTGCCGGAGCCGCCGGTGCCCGGGTCCGTCGACGGGTCCATGCCCGTGGGGGGGCTGACCGGCGTGTCACCGGTGGAGGGCGGCGGGCTCATGGACGGGTCGTCCACGCCGGTGCCACCGGTGCCCGGGTCCAACGTGGGGTCCGTGGAGGGCGGCGGGCTCATCGTCGGGTCATCCATGCCCGTGCCGCCCGTGCCCGGGTCCTGGGTGGTGCCGGTCGGAGGCGTCGTCGTGTCCGTGCCCGTCGTGGTGCCCGTGTCCGTCGTCGTGGGCGCCGTGGTGTCGTCGCGACTGGCGCTCGAGTCGGACTTGCACGCGGTGCTGAACATGAGCGCGCCGGCGGCGAGCGAACCCAACACGACCTTCGTCTTCATGAACTTCTTCATGGTGGCTCCCCTCATTGGAAAGTTCTGGAGTGCTGCGGTGGTTGTGGCTGGCTGCTGCTGGCCGGGAAAGTGAGCAGCCGGAACGCGGCGTGCAGGGGCCGCTCCTCCGGCTGCCTGCTCTCCTGACGACGGCGGGGGCCCGACGTGGGGACGACTTGTCAGGGCGGGACTGTCATTTGTCACCCGCACGTGGAGACGGCCGCCGTCTCGATACCGTCCCGAGGCGCGGGGTGGAGTGTTTGTGATTGACGCAGGTCCCAGGCGTCGCGCGTCTCGTGGTGTTGTCGAGACAGGGCGTTGCCGGAGGTCCTTCGAGCGCCGCTTCGCGAGGCTCAGCCGTCGCTGTTGGGGCCGGTGAGCCGGGGGGCGTCGTCTCCCCGATTCCCCTGGGCGCGGCGGTGCAGGGACTCGCGCCACCTGGGGGTGAGCAGGAGACAGTCGGCCAGGGCCGCGGCGTCCTCCGGCCGCTGCTCGTGCATGGCCTGGTTGGCGAAGGTGACGGTGAAGCGGGGGTGGGGACGCTCCACGAGCTCCAACACGTCTCCCGCGCGGACCTGGCCCTCCTGGAGGACGCGGAAGTACCAGCCGGTGCGGCCGGTGCGTTGAATCAGCAGCGCCAGCTCCTTGTGGCGCCAGCGCCGCGCGGGCTTCCAGCAGGGCTGTCTCGGCTGGGACACCTGCACCACGGCGGTGCCGACCTTCAGCACGTCGCCGATGCAGACGCTCTCCTCCGCGCCGCCGGAGACGACCCAGTTCTCGCCGAAGGCGCCCGGGCCCAGGTCCTCTCGGCCGAGCTGCTCGCGCCAGAAGGCATGGTGTGACGCGGCGTAGGCGAGCACGGCCTTCTCGGGGCCTCCGTGCACGCGCAGGTCCGCCTGGCCGTCACCGGTGAGCCCCGTGCGGGTGAGCCACACGGGCCCCATCACGGGCTCCTTGTGGATGCCGCTGGTCCACGGCCGCTCCATCGGGTCGGCGGCGCCGGGCGTGCCGAGCTCGCGGGGCATGCCGATGTGGAGCGAGAGGATGCGGGGTGTCTGGGGCTGCATCGGCTTCGCGACAAAGCAGGCGCGCGGGGTGCTGTCCAGCGTCGAGCCTGCCTCGGACGTGCGACGGGAGCGGAGGACGCCTCCAGCGAGTCGTCCTCCGCTCCCTCTGGTCGCGCTCGGGCGTCAGTACGTACCGCCGTCCAGCACCGAGCCACCCGCGGGCGGCGTGAAGGTGCCGGACGCGTTGTCGTCCGCGGGGCCTGGCACCGTCGTGGGGCCCGAGCCGCCCATGCCCGCGTCCCCGTCGAACGTGGGCAGGCTGCCGGGCGCCGTGGTCGTGCTGCCCGGAGCCGTCGTGGTGTCATCCGGCATCGTCGTGGTGCTGCCCGGGTTCGTGTCCGGCGTGCTCGGCACCGTGCCCGGCGTCGACTGCGTCGGGTCCTGCGTCATCGGGTCCGTCGTGGTGGGGCTGGGCGTCGTCGTGCCCGAGCCGCCCGTCGCGGGCTCACTCGTCGTGGTGCTGGGGTCCGCCTGGGCCACCATCACCGGCGCTTCCGTCGCGCTGCAAGCCGTGCCCAGCGCCAGGGTCCCCGCCATGGCACCCGCCCACATCCACCGCCTCATGTGCTTCACCATTGCCGCCTCCGTTCGTGGGTATGTGTTGCTTCAGCTCAAGGCGTCGCGTGCTCGGGCCCCGTGCCCCCCGCCGCCGCCCTCTCCTTCACCTCCGAGTCCAACCGCGCTCGCCGCTTGCGGTGCCCCCGCGCCGTCAGGACCAGCAACAGCGCGGGGAACGCCACCAGCATGACCAGTAGATTGGTGGCGAATCCCAGACTGGCCAGTGCCCCCACCGAGTTCAGGCCTGGATGCCTGGCCAGGAAGAGCGCGCCGAACCCCATGGCGCTCGTCAGCAGGCCGCCCGCGATGGCACGCCCCGTCTCCGAGTACACCGCCACGAAGTCGCTGCCCGGCGACGCCAGCCGTGTCAGCAGATGCACGCCCGCGTCCACCGTGGTCCCGATGAGCACGGGGATGATGAGGATGTTCAGATAGTTGAACTCCAACCCCACCACCGGCATCAGGCCAATCAAGGCCAGCAAGGAGACCACCGTGGGCAGCAGGCACAGCACCGCCATGCGCAGCCCTCCCAGGGTCATCCACATGGCGAGCAGCACCGCCAGCGTCGCGCCCCCGAGGATGAGCGGCGCCTCGTGCGTCACCATGTCCAGGATGTCCGCCATCACCATGGACTCGCCCGCCGCGGCCACGCGTCCGCCTCCCGGGGGCGTGACGCCGCGAATCTCGCGCGCCAGCGCTCGCACGGCCTGGCCGTCCGACTGGTTCACCGCCGGGTACACCAGCACGAAGCCGCCCGTCGTCCCCTCGCGTCCGGTGAACTGCTGCCGCACGCTCGCCGGCAGGTCCGCGAGCGTGAAGGGCGGCGCCTGGGTCTGCCGACGCAGCTGCGCCACCTGCGCGCGCTGCTCCGCGGACAGCCGCTCCTCCGGGACGTTCTCGAGCAGCGCGTGGATGTCGCGCAGCACCACCTGCTTTCTCGGCTGGTCCCGGGGCACCAGCGAGGACAGCGAGGCGACGAAGTCGATGGTGGAGTCCTTGCCCCGCTCCCGCTGACGCCGGGCGAGCGCGGACGCCATCGCGTGCTCCTCCTGCTCGTCCCGCGTGAGCACCACCACGGGCGTCTGTGAGTAGCCGATGATGTCGTTGACCTGTCGGTCCAGGACGAACGACGGCAGGTCCTGGTCCTCGAGCGTCCCGAAGTCGTAGTCGAAGCGCACCCGAGGCACCTGGGAGAAGAGCCCCACCAGCACCACCGCGGAGATGGCGGTGATGGCCCCGCGGTGGCGCACCAGCACCCGGCCCATCGAGGACTCGCGCGGCGCGACGCGCGCGTGTCGCGGCCGCCAGCCCAGGCGCGCCGTCAGCCCCAGCAGCGCCGGCAGCACCAGCACGTACGCCGCGACGAGCACCAGCATGCCGATGCCGGCGATGACGCCGAACTCGCGGAACGCCCGGAAGCGGGACGTGCCCAGCACGAAGAAGGTGAGCGCCGCCACCAGCGCGGACACCAGTGCCGCGCCGCCCGTGTGCGTGAAGGACTCGCGCGTGGCCCGCTCGGAGTCCTCTCCCTGCGTGCGCAGCTGGAGATAGCGGCCCAGCAGGTGGATGCCGTGCTCGACGCCCAGGCCCCCGAGGATGGCGCCGAGGAAGCCCGTCAACAGATTCACCTGGCCGTACAGGAGCGCGACCAGCCCGTACGTCCACGCGAGCCCCGCGCCCACCGGTGTCAGCACCAGCCCCACCGCCACGGGGCTCCGGAAGTGGAAGAGCAGGTAGAGCAGCATCAGCGCCGTGGCCACGGCGGACGACACGGCGATGTCGCGGACAATCTGCTGCTGCTGGTCCAGCTTCTTCTGGAAGGTGCCGGTGATGTCCACCCGGAAGCCGGGGCCGTACTTCGACAGGTCCTGCGCGTCGACCAGCCCGCGCACCTCGTCGACGATTCGCCGCGAGTAGGCCAGGTCCGCGGACGTGGTCTCCGGCTTGGCCAGCACGACGACGCGCCCGGCCTTGGCGTCCAGGTAGTAGTCGTCCTGGGCGCCCGACAGCTTCTGTCCGGCCGCGCCGCCGTACTTCGCCTCCAGGTCGGAGAAGTCGAGCGACGGCGCGGGCTCGTCCACCAGCGGCACGTAGAGCGGATTGGCCCGCTGCCGCTCCCACGCCAGCCGCGCCTCGAGCCGGCGGTGGACCTCCTTCAGGTCCTCCTCCGACAGGAAGTAGAGCGCCCTGTCGCGGAAGAAGGCGCCCGTGCGCTCCTTCTCCACGAAGCGGATGCCCGGCAGCTTCTCCAACTGGGGCGCCAGGTCATCGGCGAAGCGGCGCAGCGACGCGGTGTCACCTCCCTCGCCCACCACCGCCACCCAGCCGAGCGCGCCGAAGCGCGACTCCAGCTCCCCCAGGTCCTGCACGCTCTGGAAGGAGCGGGGAAGCAGGTCCACCAGGTTGGCGTTGAGGCGGAGCTTGAGCGACAGCACTCCTCCCACCGCCGCGAGCACCACCGCCAGGCCCAGCGCGAGCACCGGCCGCCGGTGGCTGCGCGCGGCCAGGGCGCCGAGGCCCCGCTCCACGCGCTGCATCCAACGGCGCTCCCCCTGCGTCGATGTGGTCGGCTCCGAGTCCATCCGTCGCGCGGGCGTCCCAGCCTCCCACCCCCGGAGAAGTCCGACGGCGTGGAAGGTGGCACGGCTTCCCCTCCCTCGGGTGTCCGCGAGAGCGGCCCCATGTGGGCGGGAACCTGGGGACGCGGCGCGGGGTGTGCAGTCCGCGCCGCTCGGCCGTCTGCCCTCCAGGAGGCCTTCGGGCCCGGTGCTCGCGGTCCGGCTGCGCGATGCAGGGCCGTGGGCGTCACGAGCCCGCAGGCGGCCGTGCGGACAGTCGAGCGGGGGTCGTGGGGGCCTGTTACAGAGGGAAAGTCATTCGGGGCCTTACATTCCGGCTTACGGCATAAACGCGTTGACTCCCCGGTTGGCGCATGCCCAAGGTGGGCCGCGGGTCGGCCCGAAAACAACACAGCAGGTGTCGCAACATGGGTGAGAAGCGTTGGTCGGAGCGGTTCGAGGGGGCGATGGGCCAACTCGCCGCGCGAAGCCATCGGCGTCCGATGCATGCGGTGGTGGTGGCGGTGGTGCTGACGCTTCTGGGCGCGTACTTCGCCAGGAACCTGACCCTGAGCGCGGACTTCGTGGGCCTGCTGCCCAAGTCGTTCCCGAGCGTCCAGGACATCGAGAAGATGCGCAAGCGCTTCGGTGGCCAGGGCAACGTGGTGGTGGTGGGGATGGGGGCGGAGCCCGAGGCGCTCAAGCGCTTCGTGGATGACCTGTCGCCGAAGCTCGCGCAGCTGTCGGAGATCCGCTACGTCAACGCGCAGCGGCCCAGCGAGTTCTTCAACGAGCACGCGCTGTATTACGTCGACCTGGAGGACCTGAAGACGATTCAGGGCCGCATCGACGCGCGCATCGCGTGGGAGAAGGAGCAGGCCAACCCGCTCTTCGTCCGGCTGGACGAGGAGCCCGCGCCGTCGGTGGACTTCTCCGACATCGAGCAGAAGTACACGGGCCGCGCCAACCAGCGCCTGTCGGGCCAGGGGGACCTGTACTACCTGGACACGACGGAGCGGATGGTGGTGCTGATGGCGAAGCCCAAGGGCAGCGCCGCGGACCTGGACTACTCGAAGAAGGTCGTCACGCAGGTGGAGGAGTTCCTGGCGACGCAGGACCTGTCGAAGTACGGGCCGGGCTTCAAGACGGCGGTGACGGGGACCTTCAAGAAGAAGATCGACCAGCAGCGCGTCATCGTGAGCGACCTGGCGCGGGCGTCCACGCTGGCCATGGTGTTGCTGGTGGTCTACCTGGTGTTCCACTTCCGCAGCGCGCTGTCGGTGGTGCTCACCATGGTGCCGGTGATGGCGGGCCTGGGGTGGACGTACGGCTTCGTGGGCCTGGCGTACGGGCAGGTGAATCTGCTGACGGGCTTCCTGGCGGCGGTGCTCGGCGGCCTGGGCGTGGAGCACGGCATCCATCTGCTGGGGAGATACGGGACGTTGCGCTCGGAGGGGATGACCTCCGAGGCGGCGGTGCGGGAGTCCTTCCGGCACACGGGCTTCTCCGCGCTCATCGCGGCGCTGGTGGCGGCGCTGACGTTCCTGAGCCTGGCGATGTCGGAGTTCAGGGCGTTTCGCGAGTTCGGCATCATCGCGGCGGTGGGCATGCTGGTGAGCATCTTCGCGTACGTGCTCATCCTGCCGGCGCTGTTGGGGATGGCGTCGCGCTTCGGGTGGGCGCCGCGGATGCAGGAGGAGGGGGCGGGGCCCACCCGAAGCGCGACGCCATCCCCAAC
>NZ_SRLW01000439.1:0-6163 GCF_006518215.1 Myxococcus sp. AB025B | reverse complement strand
GTCATGCCCCCGCCCCCGCGCGCGCAAGGCGGCGGATGCCCGGGAAGACAGGAGAGATGCTCCTTTCCGCCAGGCGCCGGGACCGAGGTACGGGCCCCCGGAAGGCATCCGCGCGTCGCGCCATCGACACCGCGCCGCGGGTGCTTCCGCGGGGAAGGGGAGGCTGACCACTCGGTGACGCGCGGGCTGTGGAGCACGTCACGCTTGCCGGAGCGTGCTGACGTCTCAGAGACAGCCTCGCGGGTTTCCACGTGCCGGGCGCTTGGTTCAGCGCCGCGCGACCCTACCGTGGCGCCGCATGAACGTGATGCGCTGGTTGAGTCTCGAGGAGATGTTGTCGGGTCTGGATACGCCGGTGGGTTGCACGGCCGAGCAGCTCTCGCGAGACGACATCCCCCGGCTCACCACGCTGCTGTCCACCTGGTACCCTGACATCCGCGTGGGCACGGAGAGCCGTCACCTGGACCCGTCCTTCTACGAGCGCGAGGTCTACCTGCGCGGCGAGTCACCCGAGCGGCCGCTGTACGCCATCGTGTGTCGCGAGCAGAAAAGCGGGGACATCATCGGCCTGCTGACGCTGGAGCGCAACGTGCGAGGGCTCCAGCTCTCCGCGGCGCTGGGCGTCGTGGAGCCTTCGCGCCGAGGGGTGGGCATCGGCTCGCTGGGCACCTCGGCGCTGGAGGTGGTGGGGCGCAACATCGGCGCGGAGGTGGTGCTCTACTACTCCACGCTGAAGACGCCGCTGGGGCAGCGCAACGCCGAGGACCGCGGCTACACGCTGGTGGGGCTGGTGCCCGCCTTCGACGTGGACGCCATCGCCCCGGGCATGGTGAAGCGCGTCTACGAGGCGCTCTACGCGAAGGTGCTCGTGGCGCAGGAGCACGTCCACGTGCCCGCGTGGGAGATGCTCACGCCCCCGACGCGGGCGCTCTTCACGCACCTGTTCGGACCCCATCCCGCTCAGAGCGCTGTCGCTCCCGAGGTCCGGGAGCAGCGCCATGGTTGAGGTGCGGCGGTTCGAGGGGGACGCCCAGGACGCGTCCGTCTTCGTCAACCGCGTCTGGGGCGAGTACTACGCGGCCCAGGGGCCGCTGACGGACTTCCAGCCGCGCCTGCTCGACTGGGTGCTCTTCGGCAATCCGCTCGCCACGCCCGAGTACCGGCTGGGCGCATACGTGCGCGGGAAGCTGGCCGGGGTCTTCTTCGCGGAGCCCATCCGACTGCGGCTCGGGGAGCGGGATGTAGAGGGGGCGTACGGGAGCTGGTTCAGCGCGGACCCTTCCTTCCGGGGTGAGCGCGTGGGCCAGCAGCTGGTGGTCGCCATGACTGAGCGGCTGCGCGAACGGGGCGCGGCGCTCCTGCTGGGGTGTCTGGCGGATGGCTCGGCTGGGGAGCGCTTCTGGAAGAAGATGGAGGGCACCCGGACTTTCAGCTCCCTGGGGTTGTGGCTGCACGTCTTCGACCTGGCGGCCGTGGCCCGCTGGGCGTCCTCGGGCCCCGAGCGGGCCCTCTTCACCCTGGCGAGCCGCTGGCCCCGCGCGCGTCCCGTGGACGTGGACGCCCATGACGTCCGCCCCTATCGCCCGACGGACCTGCCTGCGTGCATGGCGCTGGTGGACCGGTCGATGGAGCCGGTGAGCCTGGGGTACGCCTATACGCCGGACCGGTTGGCGCACCAGCTCCAGTATCGCGATGTGCCGCGCACCCTGGTGCTGGAGCGGCACGGCATGGTGCGAGGCCTGGTCAACTACTACACGCTCCCCATGAATGCCCGGGGGCCGCTGACCATCGCCATGGTGGACCTGGTGGCGTTCCACGCGTCGGTGCCGCGCCCCGAGCGCAAGCGGCTGTTGCGCGTGGCCATGCGGGACATGGTGTCGCAAGGCGCCCAGTGCGCCGCGATGCTCCGCGGCCCCTGGGTCTCCACCCGGCTGATGCTCGCGTCCGGGTGGGTCCCATGGCCAGGAGGCATGCGCGCGGTCTGCTTGATGCCTTCGCCGGACGTGGCCTGGCCCGCCTCGCCCCGCGTCTTCACGCACCTGCGCTGACATTCCCCGCGGGAGCGTCTCCTCGCACGGGTGGCCCGCTCGGCGGCGGTAGAATCTACCGTCGCCTGGGGCCTCGGGGGGCTCGACAAGGAACTGGGAGAAGGCGCCCGGCGCGCTATGGTTCATGGAGAGCTGGGACTGTCGCCCCGAGGAGCCATGAACTTCGTCTTCATCTCTCCGCACTTCCCGTCCCACTTCTTCCACTTCGTCACCGCGCTGCGCGAGCGGGGCGTGACGGTGCTGGGCATCGGTGACGCGCCCTACGAGTCCCTGCGCCAGGAGCTGCGCGACTCGCTGCGCGAGTACTACTTCGTCCCCAGCCTGCACGACGAGGACGCGCTCACCCGGGCGGCGGGCTACCTCACCTGGCGCCACGGGCGGCTGGAGCGCATCGACTCGCTCAACGAATCCTGGCTGGAGGTGGAGGCGCGCCTGCGCGAGGACTTCCACGTCCCCGGCCTCCAGCCCGGGGACATCCACCGCATGCGCTCGAAGTCGGGCATGGCACAGGTGTTCCAGCAGGCGGGCGTGCCCCATCCGGACCTCATCCGCGTGCGTGACGCGGCGCAGGTGAAGGAGTTCGCCGCGCGCGTGGGCTACCCGCTGGTGCTCAAGCCCGACGTGGGCGTGGGCGCCGCCAACACCTTCAAGGTCGCGAGCGACGCGGACGTGGACGCGGCCCTGGCCCACCCGCTGCCCACGACCTACGTCGCGCAGCCCTTCGTGCGCGGCACCATCGTCACCTACGACGGCATCGTGGACCGCCACGGCGTCATCGTCTTCACGCTCAGCCACGAGTACAGCGACGGCGGCATGGAGACGGTGGTCGAGCGGCGCGACATCTCCTTCTGGAGTCACCTGGAGATTCCCCCCGCGCTGGACGTGCTCGGCCGTCAGGTGGTGGCGGCCTTCGGCCTGCGCGAGCGCTGGTTCCACCTGGAGTTCTTCCGGCTGCCCGACGGCCGCTTCGTGGTGCTGGAGGCCAACCTGCGGCCTCCCGGCGGCTTCATCCCGGACATGATGAACTACACGTGCGACATCGACGTGTACCGGCTCTGGGCGCGGGTGATGACGGGGGACCCGGTGGCGGACTTCCGCTACACGCCGCGCTACCACGTGTGTCACAGCGCCAGGCGCCACGGCCGGCGCTACCTGCACTCGCACGACGAGGTGGTGAAGAAGCTGGGGCCCGCGCTCCTGCTGCACCGCGAGCTGCCGCCCATCTACCACAGCCTCCTGGGCGAGGAGATGTACCTGTCCCGGCACACCGACCTGGACGCGATGCGGGACGCGGTGCGCTTCATCCAGGCCACGAAGAAGTAGCGCGGCGTCTCAGCGCTCCTTCCACGTGAGCAGGTACGTGGTGTGGCCCTCCTCCACGGACAGCGTCGTCACCGTGGGGGACTCCGCGCCGCCCACGCGCAGCATGTTCTCGAAGAGGGACTCCGCGTAGCCCGGGGTGTCGAGCACGGAGTTCATCCGCATCTCGAACTCGGTGGGGCTTTTCTCCACCAGCTGCACCTCGGTGTAGTTGTCCGTGGCGCGCAGCGTCTGGGGCAGCCGCAGCACCAGCCGCCGGGGACCGAGCAGCCGCATGACGCCGAACACCGCGCGGCCGATGAACGTGCGTCCGTAGCCCTCCACGTGTGCGGCGGCGAGCTGGCGGAAGCCCTCCTCCAGCGTGAGGCCGGGCCAGGTCTCCTCCACGATGACGCGCAGGCAGCGGCTCCACATCACCACCGGGTAGGTGGGCAGCAGCGGCTTGTCGACGTCGACGCCGGCCTGCTTGAGGCGCTGTCGCAGCCGGAGCGAGAGGCGGCCGGAGAGCCCGTGCTGCAGCAGGCCCTCCACGACCTGCGAGTAGACGATGCGCTGCTCGAGGGGGACGGAGGTGCCGGACTTCACGCCAGCAGCCAGCGCATCGCCAGGGGCAGCCGACGCTGCCAGTCCCGCTCGTGGTGTTCACCGCCCGGCTCCAGCACCAGCGACACCTCGTGGTCCGCGTAGCCCAGCGTCTTGAGGTGCTCGTAGAAGGCGCGCGTGCCGCGGCCGTAGTCGAGCGGGACGCCGTCGGCGTGGATGAACTCCTGCTCCCCCGCGTCCAGGTAGATGCGCGTCCAGCGGCGCGGGTGGGTGCCCCACTCGGAGAACAGCCGGCTGTTGCTCCACATGACGGTGGGCGACAGCGCGCCGATGCGGCCGAAGATGTTCGGGTAGCGCGAGCCCAGGTACAGCGACATCAGCCCGCCGAGCGACGAGCCCATGGCGCCCGTCCACTCGGCGCCCTCGCGGGTGCGGTAGTGCTGGTCGACCAGGGGCTTCAAGTGTTCGGCGAGGAAGCGCGCGTAGGACTCGCCCCGCGCCTTCACCCGGCCCGTGGTGTCGTCCCAGGGGGAGTACTCCTGGAGCCGCCCCTGGCCCGAGTCCACCGCGACGATGATCCACGGCTCCAGGTGGCCCGAGTCCACCGCCTGTTCGAGCGCGAGGTTGGCGCACCAGGTGTCGAAGAGCGCGGACTCCGGATGGGCGAAGACGTTCTGCCCGTCGTGCATGTACAGCACGGGGAAGCGATGCCAGGGCATCGAGTCGTACGCGTCCGGCGTGTAGATGCGCACGGTGCGGGAGAAGCCCTCCTGGGGGGAGGGAAGGTCTCGGACGATGTGGACGTGGCCCATGTGGATGCGGCCGACAGCATACATGGATGGGCCCCCGGCGCCCGCTCCCGTGCGGCCAGGGGTTCTGGGGCGTACACCCGAGGGGTCATCCGCCTGACAGGCCGGCTGGCCCTGGGAGTGCAGCCCCCACGGGGACCTGGGGCCGTCGGTGCTTCCTGTCATACTGGGAAGGCAGCGGCCGCCCCCCTCCGGAGTCTCCCTTGTTGGAACTGAACCGACTGCACCTGTCCGCGTTGCTGATGTTGACCGAGGCCGACCTGGAGCGCGCGAGGGCGGCGCTGGATGGCAGTGACGAGGCGCGGCTGCGCTATGCGGCGGCGCTGGCTCGCGCGGTGGCGGCCCGGTCCGTCATGGAGGAGCTGCTGCTGGTGGACTCGCGGCATCAGGTCCTCGCCTGAGGCCTCGCGGGGTGTCCGGAGGCTGGACGCTCAATCCCAGGTCCGGATGCGGGAAGCATGGGGCACCACTGTAGGGAAGCGTGGTCTGTGGCGTGCAGTGCCAGCGCCGCGTGCATCGGTTCCTGGGGTGGTGGGGGTGGTTGTGGCTGTGGGGGATGTCGTCGGCCTGGGCGGCCCCGTACGAGGTGGAGCCCGACGTCGACGGTGAGCTGGAGCTGTTCGGGCTCATGGAAGAGGGGACGCTCTCCGCGGAGAGCTGGGCGGCGCTGGTGGCGCTGCGCCGGGCGGGCGTCGAGCCGGAGCGGGCGACGCGGGACATGCTCCATTCGCTTCCGGGGCTCACGTACGCGCAGGTGGATGCGTGGATGCGTGCGCGTGACGCCGGTGAAGCGTCGGCGCTCCTGACGGAGGCGGAGGCGCGGCGGGTCGCGCCGTTCCTGGTGGGGGCGGACTCGGAGCGCGTGACGGGGGACGCGAGGTTGCTGACGGCGTTCGCGCTGTCGGACTCGCGAGGGCCTCCGGTGGCGCTGCGGATGCGGGCCGGGGGGCTTCGGGGGCTGCGCGTCGGAGTGCTCGCGGTGTGGGCGCGTCGCAAGGTGGGGACGCCTCGGCGGGATGCCCGGAGTCGGGCGCTCGTGGTGGAAGCGCCGGGCTCGGCGGTGTTGCTGCCCAAGTTCCATGCGCGGTGGATGGGGACGCGGGCCTCGGTGCTGGTGGGCACGTATCGGCTGGGGTTCGGTCAGCGGCTCACGCTGGACACCACGGCGCTGCCCTCGCCGGAGGGTGTGCTTCCGGATGATGGCGTGCGTCCACCAGGCGCGCTCGAGCGGGAGTGCCTGCTGACGTCCTCGGCGTGTGACGAGGACGAGCGCGGGGCCGACATCACCCCGGACTTCCGCTGGGACGAGGCCTTTCGCGGAGTCGCGGGGAGCGTGCGTGGGGTGTTGGGGGGCGGCGTGGCGCTGACGCTCACGGGCTTCGGCTCGTATCAGGGGCGCTCGGTGCGGCGCTCGGAGGTGTTGGACAGGGGCGGGTGTTCCTC
>NZ_SRLW01000438.1:0-6126 GCF_006518215.1 Myxococcus sp. AB025B | reverse complement strand
CCCGTCCCCCTGCTCCACCATCGCCGACTTGCGCGCGGAGAACAGGTGCCGGTGCGGCCCCTTCATCCCGATGCGCCACACGCCCGCGGCCGGCAACCCCACCAGCTTCAGTCGCGTCTTCTCCAGCACGCTCACGGAGCCCTCGGGCCCATGCAGCGGGAAGAGACTCACGTCGCCGTGGAGCTCGCCTCCGTCGAAGGTCAGGTACAGATGGCCGAGGTCCTCGGGAAAGGGGACGCCACACTCCGTCTCCGCCCGCCGGACCTCATCCGCGGACACACCCGATGACGCGGCCTTCGCTGACTTCCGCAGTGCCTCCAACCACTCGTGCATGACCCCTCCACGACACGTCCGATGCCGCCACCTTACGGCGGCTGTGCCCCTGAGCGCAGTGCGCACCTGAAGCTTTTGACGCCCCGCACACGAATGCTCCAGCCCCCAAGGCAACGCCCCGCGAGCCCATCCCGGGACCTATCACGACAACCGCCAACCCGGGCTGCCTCCTTCCACTCCCTCGCAAGCCGGCCCCTCCTCCAGCCCGGGGCCCTCGCCTCCGCCAGTGCTTCCGCGGTCCCTGGGACGCCCGCCCTCCCCCGGGAAGCCAGCCCGTCCGGGCCCCACCCGGCTTGAAGGCCGACGGGCGGACCGTTACCCATGGGGCATGGCACATCCGGTCAGCTACGAGGGAACGGCGGAGAACTTCGACCAGCTCGTCATGCAACCCCAGGGCGAGCTCGTCGTCGTGGACTTCTGGGGCGACGGCTGCCCGAACTGTGAAATCTACGCGGCCGCCGAGCCCGAGCTCCTCTCCGAACTGGAGGGCGCGAGGATGCGCGTGGTGAAGGTGAACGCCTATCAGCACGAGTCCCTGGCCCACCGCTTCGGGCTCTACGGCATCCCCACCTTCCTGCTGTTCCGCGACGGGAAGCTCATCGGGAAGATGAGCCAGTACTACGGGAAGGCGTACTGGCTCGGCGTCGTCCGCGAGCACCTGCCCGCCGCGTGACGCGGGCCATCACGCCCCACCCTTTCGCGGTGCCATCCCGGGGAATCGCATAGGGTGGCGCCATGAAGAAGACGCCCAGGAAGCCTCGTCACGCGCCCCAGGCCCACCGGCTCCCACCTCCGTCCGCGGAGCTGGCGGAGCTGCTCGGACGACTCGAGACAGGTGACGCCGATGCGCGCTGGGAGGCCTCCATGTCGCTCATGAAGGTCGGTGACGCCGTCGCGGCCGAGCACGTGGCCCGGCTGCTGCGGACCGCCGACGACGTCCGGGCGCGCGAGGTCTCCGCGTGGCTGCTGTGCAGCCTCGGTGATGGCAAGCCCTCCATCGTCGACGCGCTGCTCCAGTCCGTCGAGGACACCTCCGAGAGCATGGACGTGCGAGGCCAGGCCGTCGAGGCCCTGGGCTCCCAGCGCACGATGGTGCCGGCCCTGCGTGAGCGCGTGCTGGGCATCCTCGTCGAGCTGCTGGAGCACCCCGCCGCGGAGCTGCGCTTCTGGGCCTGCTTCGCGCTCGGCGCCTTCCGCTACCGGCCCGCCCTCCCCGCGCTGCGCAGGGTGGCCCAGGAGGATGAGCGGGTGAATCCCGGCTGGTGGTACGTCAGCGAGGAAGCGCTCGACGCAATTGCCCAGATCGAGTCACGGGAGTACCCAGACCGTATCCCCGTGCTCCAACGCGACCGCGCCGTCCCCTGACGCACCGTCTCCCCGTACGAGGCGTCGCCACCTCCCGAACGCCTCCACCGACAGCGGGACGGCCTGACGCCTCGCCGCGCTTCTCGCGGCCTCCGTCCCACGTCCTCCGCCGCGTGGACCCGTGCCGGGGAACATGGAGCACGGGAAGTTCCCATCCTTGGGGGCAGCGTGGTTGATGCGACGCGCACCCGTTACGAACATGGAACCTCGCGGTTGGCGGTCCAATCATGGGGGGCAGTCCGAAATGACGAAGCATCGACTGGGGCAAAGGCTCACGCATATCGCTTGTCTGCTGTCGCTGTGGGCGGGGGCCATGGCCTGCGGAGAGGGACACCTGGAGGCGCCAGGAGCAGCCGCGCCGGTGGACGGGCTGGAGACCCGGACCGCGAGGCAGAGTCCGGCCTTCACGGAGGACCTCTTCTACGACAACTGCCCGACCGCGTCGGTCGCGCAGGGCCCCACGCTCTACGTGTCGAAGAGCGGCCCGAGGGACCCGTCCAAGCCGCTCGGCTCCGACCTGAACCCGTACAGCACCATCATGGCCGCGGTGAAGGCGGCCCGGCCGGGCAACATCATCCTGGTGCGTCAGGGCGACTACAACGAGCAGGTCGCCATCACCGCGCCGAAGGGCGCGCGTCCCGGCACCGCCACCGCGCCCATCGTCCTGCGCGGGGAGCAGGCCGGCCGCCCTCGCATCCTCCCCGCCGCGACCAACGTGGGCAGCCTGGTCCACATCAGTCAGCCCTACTGGGTCGTCCAGTTCTTCGAGGTGGACGTGCGCGAGCGGCCCTCGTTCGCCGTGCTCTTCGAGAACACCACCACGTGCTCCCAGGTCCTCGACTCCAAGCTGCACGGCGGCCGCGCGGGCGCCGGTGTCGTCACCAGCTACGCGGACTTCGTCCTCATCGACGACAATGAAATCTACGACTTCTCCAAGCAGAACACCGACTCGCACGGCGTGGCGATCCGCGGCGTGACGCGGAACGTGTTCATCGTGGAGAACGACATCCACGACGTCTCCGGGGACGCGGTGCAATGTCAGCCCAATGGCGGCAGGCCCGCCGTCATCCTCGTCGAGCGCAATCGCTTGCATGACACCGGGGAGAACGGGGTCGACGTCAAGGCGTGCGACGACCTGCTCCTGCACGAGAACAAGATCTACAACTTCCCCAACCTCGCGAAGTACCCCTGGCAGGCGAACACCTCCGCCGCGGAGGGCGTGCTGGTGCACGAGGACGCGACGAACGTCCAGATCCTCTACAACGAAATCTGGAACGCGGGCCGGGGCATCTCCATCGGCGGCAACAACGTCATCGACATGCCCGTGAACGTGCAGATCGAAGGCAACCACGTGCACGACATCTACGACTATGCGAAGCGCAACAACGGCCAGGGCATCCGCATCGTCAAGGCGAGGGGGGTGACGCTGCTGGGGAACATCATCGAGCGGACGTACGACGCCGGCCTGCGCCTGGCGGCGGACCCGCCCAACGCCGTGCCGGGGCTGCTGGTCTACAAGAACACCCTGCGGGACATGCGGCTGTTCGTGCGGCTGGGTGCCAGGGCATACCGGCCCGGCCTGGGCATGGACCTCAATCGCTACGAGGGCGCTTCGGGGGTCTTCACCATCACCGACGAGCTGTGGGAGGGAAGCCACGCCCGCTGGCGCGCGGTGCTCGCGCCGCTCTACCTGGACCAGTTTTCGGAGCGCATCATCCCCAGCTCCCGGCCCAAGGAGCTGACGGACGACGAGGGCGCACGTCGATCCCGGGTGAGTCGTCAGCCCAGGCCGCGCTGATGGACAGGGCCCATGCCCGCCGCGGGCCTTGCGTGGCGGGAGGCTTCAGCTTCCCGTCTGCTTTGCCTAATCTCGGGTGCTCCTTCAACCCGGAGCACGCTGGTGGCGCGCATCGCATTCGTGGTGATTCCCCCTTTCGCGGACTGGGAGCCGGCGCTGCTGGCCGCGGGAGCGCGGGATGACTTCGGTGACCAGGTCTCCTGGTGGTCCCCGGGAGGCCGTCCCGTGCCGTCCATCGGGGGCATGACCCTCCAGGTGGATGGCGCGGTCGAGGACTTCTCCCCGGAGAAGGCGGACGCGCTGGTGCTGATTGGCTCCAGCAGCTGGATGACGCCGCAGAGTCCGGACCTGACGCCCCTGCTGCGCCGCGCGGTGGAGGCGGGGCTCGTCGTCGCGGGCATCTGCGGCGCGACGCTGGCGCTGGCTCGCGCGGGGCTGCTCGAGGGGCGCGCGCACACGAGCAATGACCTGCAGTTCCTCCAGAAGCACGCCCCGGGCTACCAGGGCGCCGCGCACTATCGCGACGTGCCGCAGGCGGTGAGGGACGGGCGCATCATCACGGCGTCCGGAGCGGCGCCCACCACGTTCGCCACCGAGGTGCTCGGCGCGCTGCACCCCGACGCGGGCCAGGCGATGGCGGACTTCCGCGCGTTCTTCGCTCGCGAGCACCAGACCCCTTGAGGAGCACTCCGCCATGACCATCATCGAGCCCTTGCTGCTCGCCACCGGCGCCCTGGGCGGCCTCACGGGCGCCATCCTGGGCGTGCGCGCCGAGCCCTGGTGGGGCGTCGACGGAGTCCTCGGCGGCGTCATGCGGGGCTTCGGAGGCTTCGTGGGCGGCGCGCTCGCGATGCCCCTGGTCTCGTGTGGGATTCTCTACGTGCTGGGCCTGCTGCTGACGCGCCGCGATTCGCGGGGAAAGCCCGAACGCTAGACGGCACATGGGGGAGGGAAGGTGCGTGGAGCCCGTCTTCCACGCAGTCGACGAAGCGCCCCGACGGCCCTTGGCCCGTGCCTCCTGGCGACCTACTCTCCGGACAGCGCCATGGCCCACACCCCCTACCACGTCGACCCGGATGACCCACGTGCTCCACCACAGGAGGTCTGGGACCAGCTGACGCCCGAGGAGCAGGCGCGAATCGTCGACAGCCTCCCGTCCGAGTTCCCCGTCTCCGAGGCCCACCCTCCGGAAGGAGACCCGCACTACGAGGCCAAGGTCCGGGCTCGCGAGGTGCTCGGCGGCTTCTTCTCGCGCGTCGGCCGCAAGGTGTACCTGGCCTGCGAGCTGCCCGTGTACTACCCCGGGGAGAACATGTTCGCCCCGGACGTCATCGCCGTCCTGGACGTGGAGCACCGCGCGCGCATGCGCTGGATGGTGAGCACGGAGAAGAAGGGCGTGGACCTGGCGCTGGAGGTCATGGTCGCGGGCGAGCGACGCAAGGACCTCGAACGCAACGTGGAGCGATATGCGCGCCTGGGCATCCGCGAGTACTTCGTCTTCGACCGGGGCCGCCTGCGACTCAACGGCTGGCGGCTCGAGGCAGGGCGTCGCAGCTACACGCCCATCCTTCCGCAGCACGGGGTCTATCGCTCCGAGGTGCTCGGTCTGGACCTCCAGATAGACGACGAGCGACTGCGCTTCTACTTCGGCGGCGCGCCTCTGCCTGAAGCCCATGAGATGATTTCCCGCCTCGAGCACATGGTCGAGCGCGTGGAGGCCAGCCGGCTCGAGTTGGAGCACCAGCTCGCCGAGGAGCTGCGGCGGCGTGAGGAGGAGACCCGGCGGCGCAAGGAGGAGACCCGGCGGCGCGAGGAGGCCACTCGCCTGCAACAGGAGGAGACCCGCCGACGCGAGGAGGCCACTCGCCTGCAACAGGAGGAGACCCAGCGGCGCGAGGACGCCGAACGGCGGCTGGCCGAGGCGCTCGCGGAGTTGGAACAGCTCCGCGGGACTCGCAAGTAGTCCTCGCGAGCCCGCGCGTCTCAGTCCTGATAGCCCCGCGCCTGCAGGCGGAACAGGTGCGCGTAGCGGCCGTCCTTCGCCATCAGCTCGTCGTGGCTGCCCAGCTCGTCCACGCCGCCGTTGTGCAGCACCGCGATCTGGTCCGCCATCCGCACCGTGGAGAACCGGTGCGAAATCACGATGGCGATGCGGTCCGCCGCCAACGCCTGGAACCGCTCGAACAACGCGTGCTCCGCCTCCGCGTCGATGCTCGCCGTCGGCTCGTCCAGAATCAGCACCTCCGCGTCGTCCCGCATGAACGCCCGCGCCACCGCCAGCTTCTGCCACTGCCCCGCCGACAGCTCCTGCCCCTTCTCGAACCACCCGCCCAGCATCGTGTCGTACTGCCCCGGCAACGCCTCGATGACCCCGCTCGCCCCACCCAATTGCGCCGCCTTCACGATGCGCTCCCGGTCCTCCAACGCCGGCACGTGCCCCAACCCGATGTTCTCCGCCACGTTGAACTGGTAGCGCACGAAGTCCTGGAACACCGCCCCGAAGCGCGAGCGCAAATCCCCCACGTCCATGTCCCGGAGGTCCACGCCCCCGTACAGAATGGCCCCCTCCGCCGGCTCGTACATCCGCAGCAGCAGCTTCACCAACGTGCTCCTGTCTCTTATACACCTCT
>NZ_SRLW01000437.1:0-6201 GCF_006518215.1 Myxococcus sp. AB025B | reverse complement strand
GAGTATGGGGATGAGGCGGAGGCGGCGGCGGTGCGGTACCTGGAGGAGCGGGGCTGGCGCGTGCGAGCCCGCAACTGGCTCTGTCGGTATGGCGAGCTGGATGTGGTGGCCGAGCGCGAGGAGCTCGTGTGCTTCGTGGAGGTGCGGATGCGCTCCACGGCCGTGTGGGGAGACCCGGCGCACACCGTGTCGTTCGCGAAGCAGCGTCGGGTGGTGAAGGCGGCGCTGCACTATCTCTTCGCGCATGAGCTCCAGGGGCGGATGATGCGCTTCGATGTGATAGCCGTCGTCGGGCGCGGCGAGCGGGCCACCGTGGAGCACATCCCCGGCGCCTTCGATGCGGGCATGTGAGGGAAGGCATGGCTGGAACGCTGTACCTGGTGGCCACGCCCATCGGGAACCTGGGTGACATCTCTGCTCGCGCGCTGGAGACGCTCCGCGCCGTGCGCTTCATCGCCTGTGAGGACACGCGGCATTCGCGCGTGCTGCTCGACCACTTCGGCATCGGCGGCAAGGACCTGGTGAGCCTGCCCGCGTTCGCGGAGGGGCAGCGCGCCGGGCGCATCCTGGACCGGCTCGGGGAGGGCGAGGACTGCGCGCTCGTCACCGACGCGGGCAGCCCGGCCATCAGCGACCCCGGTGAGCGGCTGGTGGCGGAGGCGCTGGAGCGGGGGCTGACGGTGGTGCCCGTGCCGGGCGCCACGGCGCTCGTCGCGGCGCTGAGCGCCTCGGGGCTGCCCACGGGCCGCTTCCACTTCCTGGGCTTCCTGCCGCGCAAGGGGCCGGAGCGGCGGGCCATGCTGGAGGAGGTGGCCTCGCTGTCCGCCACGCTGGTGCTCTACGAGTCTCCCCGCCGCCTGGGCGAGACGCTCCAGGACCTCCAGGAGGCGTGGGGAGACCGCCGCGCATGCGTGGCGCGCGAGCTGACGAAGCTGCACGAGGAGTTCGTCCGCGCGCCGCTGTCCGCGCTGTCCGCTCGCTACGCGACGGAGGAGGCCCGGGGTGAAGTGGTGGTGCTGGTGGAGGGGCGCACCGGGGAGCGGCGCTGGTCCGAGGAGGAGCTGCGCCGGGCGCTCGAGGACGGGCTCGCGCGAGGCGACAAGCTCAAGCCCCTGAGCACGGAGCTGGCCCGCCGGGCGGGGTGGTCGGGACAGGACGTGTACCGACTCGGGTTGTCGCTGAAGAAGTAGGCGGTCCGGAACCGGGAGGCGCGTGCTCGAGGCCCGCGTCTCCCGGGGACCTCCCTGGCGCTAGAAGTTGAAGGACGCGCTCAGGTCGAAGCGGAACGTCGTGCTGCCGATGGCGCGGAACCGGCGAGACACCAGGTCATAGCGCCAGTCGAACGTGGGGTTGAGCTCGGACGAGCCGAGGCTCGCGTCGATCTCGCCGTTGCCGTCCAGGTCCTTGCCAAGCTCCTCGTTCGTGAGCGTGTGGTCCGTGTTGTAGAGGAACGTGCCGCCCGCGCGAATCTTGAAGGTCTCCGAGGCGCTCGCGGTGACGCCGAGCATGCCACCGACCTGGAAGTACTCCTCCGAGGTGAGCAGCTTGCGCAGCGCCGCGCTCAGCTCGTTGTGGTAGCGGCCCGCGCCCACGTAGTTGCCGATGGCGCGCAGGTCCAGGGTGAACTTCTGGTGCTTCTGCGGCCGGTCGAACGGCACCAGCTCCACGCCGGCGAGGATGCCCATCATCTTGGGCGCCTTGATGCCCGTCTCCTTGCGGTCCCACGGCCCGGTGCCGCAGTTGCCAGGAGCGCCCAGGGTGGGAGGCTCCGCGTCGCGCTGGTCGCAGTTCGAATAGAAGACCGGACCGCGCACGGGGATGGTGTAGCTGGCCTTGAAGTACGGCTCGGCCACGCCGATGCGCCGCGAGAACGACGTGTAGAGCTGGTACTTGTGGACGCGGTCACCGATGTTGCCGCGATCGTCCGAGTTCGTCGTGTCGACGCTCGGGTCCCGCTGCTTCGCCGTGGGGGCCTCGTAGTCGATGCCGACGATCCACGTGGGCTTGGTGACGTCCTTGTCCTGGTTGAAGAACGCGTAGGCCAGGCCGAAGTGCAGGTTGCCCAGACCGCCGCGGAAGCTCTCCTGGGGTACCCCGAACAGGGGCACGCCGTTGGCATGCGGGTCGTCGAGGCACCCTGGATCGTTGTTGACTAACGTGCCATCGGGGTTGATGCAATTGCCCGTGATGGTGGACGTCCCTTGCGACGACTGGGAGGTGAAGTCCCAGCGCTCGTTCTGCTGGAACACCAGCGGGAGCGTGAAGGACAGCTCCAGGTCGCGGTAGAGGCCGACGGCCATCCTCAGGTTGAGGCGGGCGTCCACGCCCTTGTACCAGAGCTCCGAGGCATCACCGCGCCCGGGCTCACTCCCCACCGGCGCGAGCTGCTCGCGGATGATCTTCGCGCGAGTCTGGGTGCGTTCGAACCCGACGTCGATGAACAGATCGAACGGGTCATCGTCCTCGAAGGACGAGGCGATCCGGGTGATATCCGCCGCGCTGGCGGCGAACGGCGCGCCTAGCGTCAGCGCGGCGAGTACGGCGCGAAGCCTGTGCATCCGACCTCCGACGGCGAAACGACCGGGCCTTCCGGCAAGCCCGGGGGGCTTCCAGCTAGCCGCGCCGTCGGAGGAGTGTCAAGAATCGGGTTGCTTTTACTTCCCCGCGACGGACGTCCCGAGCAGCCCTTCCAGGCGGCGGACCTCGTCGTCGAAGGCCGCCTTGTGGTTGGCGGCCAGGGTGCGGCGGTAGGTCTTGTGCTGGTCGAAGGGGTCCAGGACCTTCTCCTCGCCCTGCATGAGCTGGTAGTGCAGGTGGGGCGCGAAGGAGCGGCCCGTGTTGCCGCTCCGGGCGATGACCTGGCCCACGTTGAAGCGCGTGCCGGCCTGGATGTCCTTGGACACCTCGTCCAGGTGCAGGAAGAGCGCGCGGCGGCCCTTGCCGCCCGTCTCGATCAGCTCCAGGCAGTTGCCGTTGCTGCTCCAGTTCCAGTTCTTGCGCTTCACCACGCCAGAGAAGGGCGCCTTGACGGGCGTGCCCACCGGGGTGCGGAAGTCCACGCCCTTGTGGCGGCGGCCATCGCGCAGGAGCGACGTCACCTGCTCGTAGTCGTCCAGCGGGGACCTCTCCAGCCGCAGCTCCAACTCGTCGCCGGAGGGCAGGTAGTAGCGCGCCGTGTTCTCCGCGGAGCCCTGGAAGCGGTAGGCGCTCATCGTCTTGCCCAGCTTCGCGCTGGTGAAGCGCACCGCGTGCACCAGCGGCTCCTCGTTGGGGCGGCGCTGGAAGAGCACGTCCAGGGTGTCACCGCGGAGGATTTCGTTGGGGACGGCCACCCACCACACCAGCGTGCGCGTCACCACCTGCGCCAGCGCCGGGCCCACGTCCGCGCCCGCGGAGTTGACGAACGCCGTCTCCAGCGGCCCGTCGATGCGCATGGAGGCGCGCTCCATGCCCGCGGCCTTCACCGGGTCGGTGGGCGCGGCGGGGGCGGTGGGCGCTGCGGCCAGGGCGCCCGCGTCGGGCGTGGCGGCGGCATCGGCGGTGGCCTGGGTGACGGCGGCCTCCTGCGTGGCGGTGGCCATGCGCTGCTTCCACCACCACACGCCCCCGGCAGCGCCGCCGAGGATGAGTGACACGGCGACCACGGGCCCGATGGGGCTCCGCTTCGGAGGTGCACCGAGGGTGGGAAGGTTCGGCCGCATGCTGGCTCCATGAATCGGAAAGAGTGAGCGGGCGCGAAACCAGCGCCCGCGACGAGGAATTCCGCCAACCGAGGGTCAATCCTCGGGGCCGTCCTCTTGCTCGTCAGGCGTGGTGTCTCGCAGGCCGAATTCCTTCATCTTCGTCTGCAGGGACTTCCGGCTGATCTGGAGGAGACGCGCGGCGCGGGTGACGTTGCCGCCCGTCTCGTCGAGCTTCTTGACGATGAGGTCCCGCTCCAACTCCGCGGCCTTCATCCGGACGATGTCCTTCAGGCCCACCTCTCCCGCTGGAACCTCCAGGGCGGGCACGGAGGGCGCCGAGGCGGGGCTCGCCTGGACGCCCGCTCCCTGACGGATGGGCTCGGGCAGGTCCTTGGCGGTGATCAACGGCCCGTCCGCGAACAGCAGCACGCGCTCGATGAGGTTCTCCAGCTCGCGGATGTTGCCCGGCCACGAGTACGCCTGGAGCAGCGACAGGGCGTCGTCGGTGATGCCCTCGATCTTCTTGTTGAGGCGCTTGTTGTACTTCTCCACGAAGTGCCGCGCGAGCATCAGCACGTCGCTGCGGCGCTCGCGCAAGGGCGGCAGGGACAGCGGCACCACCGCGAGGCGGTAGTACAGGTCCTTGCGGAAGCGGCCCGCTTCGATCTCCGCCTGCAAATCGCGGTTGGTGGCGGCGACCAGGCGCACGTCCACGCGCGTGGTCTTGATGCCACCCACGCGCTCGAACTCGCCCTCCTGCAGCGCGCGCAAGAGCTTCACCTGCATCTCGACGGGGATCTCGCCAATCTCGTCGAGGAAGAGCGTGCCTTCGTCGGCCAGCTCGAAGCGGCCCGGCTTGGAGGTGACGGCGCCGGTGAAGGCGCCCCGCTCGTAGCCGAACAGCTCGCTCTCCAGCAGCGTGGCGGGGATGGCCGCGCAGTTGATCTTGATGAACGGCTTGTCGCGGCGGCTGGACGCGCCGTGCAGCGCGGTGGCGATGAGCTCCTTGCCGGTGCCGCTCTCGCCGGTGATCAGCACCGTCGACGGCGTGTCCGCCACCTTGTCGATGACCTTGTAGACTTCTTGCATCTGTGGCGCCTCGCCGATGATGGCGGCGCGCGCCTTGAGGTCCGGGCGGACGGAGCGACGGGCGCTCTCGTTGGTCTTGGCGGCCTTCGCGACGACGGAGGACAGCTCCACCTGGTCGAAGGGCTTGGTGATGTAGTCGAACGCGCCCGCCTTGATGGCGTCCACGGCGGAGTCCACCGTGCCGTGCGCGGTGATGATGATGACCGGGACGTCCGGGTTGGCGGCGCGGATGGTGCTGAGCACCTCCATGCCGCCCACCTTGGGCATCACCAGGTCCGTGACGATGATGTCCGCGCCGTTCTTGTTGAACTCGGCCAGGCCCTGCTCACCGTTCTCCGCGACCGTGACGTCGAAGCCGTCCCTGCGCAGCATGGCGGCGAGCACCTTGCGCAGGTTCACCTCGTCGTCGATCACCAGGACCTTGGCCATGGGGGGCAGGGCGGGGTGGGCTGGACTACCGACGGGCGGCGGCCGCGGGAGCGCCCTCGAGGGTGCAGATGGCGTCCGGGTGCTTGATGCGCAACAGCAGCGCCTCCAGCACGCGGAACGGGTGGTTCATCCTCGACGCGCCCAGGTACGCGGCCACCATGTCCATGGAGACCGCCAGGTCCATGTTCTCGCGGCCGGTGGACACCACCACGCCCGAGTCGCCGCGCAGGCGGTTGGACTGATAGACGCCGTCGGCGGCCAGCTGCTTGATGGTCTCGATCTCCAGCACGCCCGTCTTCTCGTAGATGCGGTGCAGCTGCGAGTAGAGCTTGGGCGACAGCACCACGGCGTAGGGGCCGAAGTGGCCGTGCTCGTTGAGCGTGCGCGTGGCCTCGACGATGGCCTGGAACCCGCCACCCGCCGCCGTCCAGTCACCGAGCGGCACGGTGAGCCGGCCATTGGCCGTCATCAGGCCCTCGTAGCCCAGGCGCGCGTCGCCGTAGAAGATGAGCTCGTCCTCCTGCTGCGCGCACAGCGCCGCGGCGCCGGCGGCGGCCGAGACATCCAGCGGCATGTTGTGCGTGCGCGCCGCCTCGATGTCCCGCCAGTGCAGCAGGAAGTCCTTGTAGATGATGGGGATGGTCTTGAACTTGCGAGCGTCCGTGAAGACCATCGCGGTCTCCTGCTCGCCGACGATGTCCACAGCGCCCGGGGACACGCCCTGGAACTCGTCGTAGGGCACCGTCTGCACGCCCGCGCCCAGCGGACCGTAGATGTCGAGGATGCGGCGGCCCACCAGGGAGCGGCGCGCCACCTGGATGACGGTTTCATTCAGGCGCGCCCACTCCTCCTCACGGAGCGGGTTCTCGGCATGTCCAAGGAAGTCAGGCATCGAACAATCTCCGGCTCAACATCTAGGGAGAAAAGAGGGGAACGTCGTCAGCGATTACCGCCACCACCGCCACCACGGCGCAGCGAGCCCACCGTGAGGGGGTGGGAC
>NZ_SRLW01000436.1:0-6255 GCF_006518215.1 Myxococcus sp. AB025B | reverse complement strand
CCATCTGGGTGCGGCTGGTGGCGGGCGGCCAGTGGGCCTGGGCGGCGCGGCCGAGGGGACGCGAGGCGGCGCTGCTGCTCGAGGGCGAGCTGGACGTCGAGGGGACGCGCTTCGTGGCCCCGGCGTCATTCTTCGTGGGCGCGGAGGACTCTCCCGAGGTGCGTACCGCCACCGGGTGCCTGGTCATCACGCTCGGCCTGGACGGTTGAAAGGGCAGGTTGGCATCCGTGGACACTGTCTGGCCCACACATCCGCTGGAGGCGGCGCGGCTCGGTCGTCCCTCACGGCGGGGCGCGACGGCGGCGCTCGAGGCGCACATCGCGGTGTTGCGCGGCGAACCCTTGAAGGCCGCGCTCGCCAATGCGCTGCGCGACGCGGATGGGCTCGGAGGCCAGGAGCGCCGGTTCGCCGCGCTCGTGGTGCGCGAGCTGTCCCGGCATCAGCGCCTGCTGGACCTGGCGGCGAAGCTGTTGGGGCATCCTCCGGGAAAGCTGGTGCTCACGGAGGACCAGGCGCTGGTGCGCTACGCGCTGTGGCGGCGCATCTTCTGTGGTGAGGGCTGGACGCGCATCGGCCCGGAGGTCCGGCTCCCCGGGCCGGTGAGGCCGCGCACCCTCAAGGACGAGGTGCTCCAGAAGGTGGTGGAGTCCCCGCTGCCGGAGGCGCCGCTGCCGGACACCCACGCGGAGCGGCTGGCGGTGCGCTACTCGTTCCCCAACTGGCTGGTGCAGAAGCTGGCGCAGGCCTATCCGGAGTCGGTGCTGGAGGGGCTGTTGTCCTCACTCGACGAGGAGCCCGGGCTGCACTTCCGGGTGCGGCCGCCGGGGACTCGCGACGCGGTGCTGGCCGCGCTCCAGGAGGAGGGCGTCGCCGCGGAGGCGGTGCTCGCGGCGCCGGACGCGGTGCGGGTGGTGGACGCGAGCCACCGCATCTTCGAGACGCGGGTGATGAAGACCGGGCGTCTTCAAGTCCAGGACGTGGGCAGCCAGCTCATCTCAGAGGTGTGTCGTCCGGTGGGCGGCTCGCTGCAGGGGCTCACCGTGGCGGATGTCTGCGCGGGCGCGGGCGGCAAGACGCTGGCGCTGGCGGACTTCGTCGGTCCCACGGGGAAGGTGCTCGCGGGAGATCGCTCCCGTCGCCGGCTGGCCGAGGCCCGGGAGCGCGTGCGCCACTTCTCCTTGAGGCAGGTGGCCTTCCCCCATCCGCTGCCGCTGTCGGAGGCGGACGTGCTGCTCATCGACGCGCCGTGCAGCGGGACGGGCTCGCTGGCGCGCGAGCCGGATCAGAAGTGGAAGCTGAACGCGGCGGAGATCGCCAAGTACCAGACGACCCAGTCGGAGCTGCTCGACGAGGTGAGTCGTCAGGCGAAGCACGGGGCGCTGGTGGTCTACGCCACGTGCTCGGTGCTGCCGGACGAGGACGAGGCCGTCGTCGAGGGCTTCCTCGCGAAGCACCCGGAGTTCACGCTGGAGCCGGTGGCGGACGTGCTCGGAGCGGAACGGGCGGCGCTCGCGGCCCAGGGGCCGTACCTCAAGGCGCTGCCTCCTCGCGTGCCCGGGGGCGGCTTCTTCGCGGCGCGGCTCCGGCGGACCGGGCAGGGTTGACAGTCCACGAGGCCACACGCTACGCCAGCGTAGGTCCTTCAAGGGGTGTCACCGACGTGCCGGCCGACCCGAAGCAGTCCGAGGTGGTGAAGCAGATCAACGAGGCCTTCCAGGCGGCTCAGGCCCGACTGGCGCAGCTGCGCGAGGCGGTGGAGCGCAACTCGGACCTGGCCCGGGCGAACGCCAAGGCCACGGTGCTGAAGGACCAGAAGGAGCGCGCCTTCAAGGAACTCGGCGAGATCGTCTACCGGCAGATCCAGAAGGGCAGGCTGGAGCTGCCGGCCGGCTTCGCGTCCGCGCTCAAGGCCATCGAGGCCGCCGAGCAGGCGGCCGAGGCGCACGCGCGCGAGCTGACGGACATCCTCCGGGAAGGGGAAGAAGTCGCTGAGCGGTTGAAGGTTGGAAAAAACGCACCGAAGCCGCAAACAGTTCTTGGCCCTGGGAGCAAGAGGCGGTAGAAGGCACCCACTTTCGACGTCGGGCCGCTCCCCCAGGCGGCCGGTAGCAAAGACGGGGCTATAGCTCAGCTGGGAGAGCGCTTGAATGGCATTCAAGAGGTCACCGGTTCGATCCCGGTTAGCTCCACTCTGAAGTAGGAAGGCCCGCCTGGGAAACCCGGCGGGCCTTTTTCTTTTCCGATGAGTGTCGCCGGGCAGAGCGACGGTCCGCGCGCGATGGCGTCTCGTGGCGCGACGCGGATCCGCGGGCCCCTCGTTCCCGAGCCACCGCGGGTGTCACCGGGCCAGGTGGCTCGCGTCGGCTCGCTGCTTCGGAGTCCCTGAGAAATCGCCGCTGCGTTTCGCGTCATCACGCATCTGTTCGTGCGACGGCGTGGTGCGGGACAGGGGCGCGTGGTGACGAACGACTCTCGACAGCGAACGAAGTTGGTCAATGACTGTGCGTCGGCGAACGAAGATGCTGCGCCGTCGCCGGGTTCTCGGATATGGGGCCCGCACGAGGCCGAGTGATGCGCAGACACCTGGATCGAGGCGTGACAGTGGCGCTGGTGCTCGCGGCCGGGATGTCGGCCGCGCAGTTCACACCGGGCTCAGCGGGGCAGGGTGGCGGTTCGACGCCAGGGACGACGGGGACGGGCACGACGTCCGGCACCTCTGGCACGGGCACCACGGGTGGCGCGTCTGGGACTACGACGACCTCGGGCACGGGCACGGGCACGGCGACACCGACTCCGGGGACTGGCTCCGCGGCGCCCGGTGTCTCGGGGCCGCAGACGCCCGCGCCGACGACGGGCGCCGGTGGCGGCACCCTTCCTCCGGCGCCTCCGACCATTGCTCCCGAGTCGGTGGACTCGGCGTCGACGCCCTTCGGTGGACGGACGGTGTCTCCGGCTCCGATGAAGGAGCCCGCGCGAGAGGCCCAGCAGGTGAAGCAGGGTGTCGCCAACGCGCCCGACGCGCAGGCTCCGCGGAAGGCCGGTCCGCTGACGCTGGCGCAGCTGGTGGAGCGCGCGCGCACCTCGGACCTGCGGGTGGAGGAGGCCTCCGCGGAGCTGCGCAAGTTCGAGGCGCTCTACAAGCAGTCGCGGTGGGCCTGGTTCCCCAAGTTCGAAATCACCGTGGGCATGGGCGGCCCCATCCCGGAGGCGCGCAACGACGGCCTCGGCGGCCCGCCCACCACCAAGGCCTCGCTCGAGGGAGACCTCGACTTCGGCAAGGTGGGCGTGACGGTGTTCTCCAACGGCAACGCGGTGTTGCCCATCTACACCTTCGGCAAGCTGTCCGCGCTGGAGAAGGCCGGGGCCCAGGGGCCCATCCTCGGCGCGGCGCTGCGTGAGCGCGTGCGGGACGAGGTCGGCTTCCAGGCCGCGCAGGCGTACTACAGCTACCAGCTGGCGCGCGCGGGTCTCCAGCAGATGGAGGAGGTGTCCAAGCGCCTGGAGGACGCCGCCGAGAAGATCGCCGCGCTCCTGAAAGAGGAGTCGCCGCAGGTGTCCCAGGTGGACACGTACAAGGTCCGCTTCTTCCGGCAGGTGGTGGAGGCGCGCAAGGCGGACGTCATCCAGGGGCGCGCGCTCGCGATGACAGCCATCGGCCTGCTCGCCAACGCGCCGCCGGGCGAGGAGGTCGCCGTCGTCGAGGAGGACCTGCCGCTCGAGGACGAGGTTCAACCTCCCTCGCTGGCGCGCGCGCTGGAGCTGGCCGAGCAGTACCGCCCCGAGCTCACCGCGGTCGCCGCCGGCATCGTCGCGCGAGAGTCCGAAGTGTTGATTCGCGAGCGGAGCTACTTCCCGGACTTCGGCCTCGCGGGCTTCTACGACTTGCGCTTCACGACCAGCGCGACGCGGCAGCGCAGCCCCTTCGCGTATGACCCGTATAACGACCGCACCGCGGGCGTCGGCCTGGTGATGCGGGGGACGTTCGACATCCCCATCAAGGACGCGCAGCTGGACCAGGCGCGCGCGGAGCTCGACAAGCTGCGCGCCCAGGAGAAGCAGATCCACGCCGCCATCCGCCTGGAGGTGACCAAGGTCCACGGCGAGCTGGTGGCCGCGTGGGCCAAGGCCAAGGCCTTCACGGACGCGGAGAAGAGCGCCCGTCGCTGGGTGACGTCCGCCTTCGCCGCCTTCGACCTGGGCACCGGGGAGACGAGAGACCTGGTGGACGCCTTCACCGCCTATGCGCAGGTTACAGGCGACCGGGCGAAGAGCTGGTTCGACGTCCGGTTGGGAATGGCGGCCCTCTCTCGTGTCACGGGGACGCCCCCGGCCCTGCGTGAATAATCAGGGCCACGCGCCTGTCCGCTGTACCGACCTTCTGCACGGAGCCGAAAACCATGATTGCTTCCCTGCTCGCCGCAACCCTGCTGGCCGCGGCGCCCACGCCCCTCACCGTCGTCAAGTCCGGGAACGCGGATGTCCAGAAGGCCGCCAACGCTCCCGGCGCCACCGTCGAGTCGCTCGCCAGCGTCGTCGAGAAGTTCGTCGACTTCCAGGAGCTCGCCAGGCGCGCCCTGGGTGACAAGACGTGGGACTCGCTCACGCCCGCCCAGCGCAAGGACTTCTCCGAGACGATGACGGGCCTCTTGCGTGCGTCCTACGCCCAGAAGGCCATCGGGCAGGCGCAGGCGGACGTGAAGTACGGCAAGGAGACCATCAAGGACTCCGAGGCCACCGTCAACACGACGCTCACCCTCAAGAAGGACCAGATCCCCGTCGACTACCGCCTCTACAAGGTGAAGAACGACTGGCGCATCTACGACGTCGTCACCGACGAGGTGTCCCTCGTGGACACGTACAAGGGCCAGTTCCAGAAGCTGCTGAGCACCAAGGGGTTCGACGGCCTGCTCTCCACGCTGAAGACCAAGCGGGCTCAGCTGGAGAAGGAGAACGCGGCCCAGTCCGCCAAGGGCACCGGCGGCTCCGCGGCTCCCTCGAAGTGAGCTGACAGCGCAACTCTTCGGCACCAGGCCGGGGCCCGCCAGCGGCGAGCCTCGGCCTTTGTCGTTGTGCGCTCAGCGTGGGAGTCGTGGGGCCGCTGACCCGATGGCCCCTGTTCCATCTCCCCGTCTCTCCGCGAAGCGGACCCTGGTCGGGGCGGCGACTGGATTCGCCTAGAGTGGGCCCCTGGTCGAACACCCAAAAGGAGACGGGCGAATGTGGCAGTGCGCGAGGCAGTGGGGGAAGGGTATCGAGTGGCGTGTGCTTTTCGTCCTCGTACTCCTCGGTGCGTATGGCGAGGCGTGGGCCGCGTGCGCGGCCGGCGCAGGGGGGCGCGACACCCTGCAGGAATGGAAGCGCGCGGGCTTTGTCGTTCCGGAGGAGGCTCGTCGTGAGCGGTTGGTGGCGACGCTCGTCGCCTGCCTTGCCTCCCCTGACCCCGCGCTGCGTGACGGACTGGGCTACGAGGGCCTCCAGGCGCTGCTGCGAGCGAGCGCGCTCGGGCCTGATGCGTTGCGCGCGCTGCGGGACCGCCTGCTGGTGATGCTCACGACGGCGGACAAGCAGGGGGTGACGAGGCCGTTCGTGGCGCTGGTGCTGTCGGAGGTCGCTCGCACGGACCGCGTCGCGCCGTGGATGCGCGTGGAGGAACGCGCGGCGATGGTCGAGCGCGCGGCGGCCTACCTGGTGTCCGTCGATGACTATCGCGGGTTCGACAAGAAGGTCGGCTGGCGCCATGGGGTCGCGCACGGCGCTGACTGGGCGATGCAACTGGCGATGAACCCCGCCCTTGAGCGGGCGCAGCTAGAGCGGTTGCGTGACGCGGTCGCCGCGCAGGCCGTGCCGGCCTCGGGCCACGCCTATGTCTTCGGTGAGCCCGAGCGCCTGGCGCGTCCGCTGCTGTTCATCGCGAAGAGGAACCTGCACGACGAGGCGGCCTGGACGGCCTGGTTCACCACCTTGCCCGCGGCGCTGGGGGCTCCCGCGCTCGCGTGGAAGGACGAAGGCTGGCTGGCGCGACGTCACGACCTGGGCGCGTTCCTGCGGGTGCTCTATCTCGAAGCCGACCGTAGCGAGGACCCCGGCGTCGTGAAGCTGCGGCCGGGTATCCTCGCGGCGTTGAAGACGTTGCCGTGATGCCCCACGAGTCGATGCCCCAGGGGGCTCGTGCGCTCGGGCCCGCGGATGAGGAGTTCTCGGGCCCCTTCTCGGGTGAAGCTCCAGGGCTTGCCGATGGGCGGGCAGGGGCGCAGG
>NZ_SRLW01000435.1:0-6274 GCF_006518215.1 Myxococcus sp. AB025B | reverse complement strand
GAATCCATGTCCATCCCCACCATGTCCCAACCCCCATCCACGACGCCCGACCCGCCAGGGGTGGCGGGTCGGGCGTCGTGGATGGGGGTTGGGACATGGTGGGGATGGACATGGATTCGCCGCTCCCGGAGTCGTGGGAGGAAGCGCGTGCCCGTCGGGAGCGCGAGCGGGAGCGGGAGACGGAGCGCAACGAGCTGTTGCAGTCCCAGGTGGACCGGCCCACGCGCATCGTCGCCATCGGCGGCGGCACGGGGCTGCCCATGGTGCTCCGGGGCCTGGCGCGGCGCGCGACGCCGAAGGCGGGAGATCCGGGGGTGGACATCACCGCGGTGGTGGCCATGAGCGACGACGGTGGCAGCTCCGGGCGCCTGCGCCGGCTGCACGGCGCGCTGCCGCCCGGTGACATCCGCAACTGCCTGGTGGCGCTCGCCGGCGGCAAGAGCGCGCTCAAGGACGTGTTCCAGTTCCGCTTCGGCGGGGCGCGCGGCCTGGCCGGGCACGCGGTGGGCAACCTGCTCATCGCCGCGCTCGCGGAGCTGAAGGGCGACTTCCTGGAGGCGGTGCGCATGTCCGGGGAGCTGCTCGGCGCGCGGGGCAACGTGCTGCCGTGCACGCTCGCCTCGGTGCAGCTGGTGGCGCAGATGCACGACGACACGGAAGTGGTCGGCGAGCGCAACATCTGCCGGGCCCAGGGCCGGGTGCGCAAGGTGTCCCTGAGCCCGCGCTCTCCGCCGCCGGTGGACGGCCTCCTGGAGGCCATCTACGCCGCGGACCTGGTGGTGATTGGCCCGGGCTCGCTGTACTCGAGCCTGCTGCCCAACCTCTTGGTGGACGGCGTGGCCCAGGCGCTGAAGGAGACGCGCGCGCTGAAGGTCATGGTGGCGAACCTGATGACGCAGCCGGGTGAGACGGACGGCATGTCCTGCCTGGACCACGTGCAGGCGGTGCGCGAGCACGTGGGGCCGGTGCTGGACGCGGTGCTCGTCAATGGCACGGAGCCCTCGCCGGAGGCCATGCGGCGCTACGGGCGGCGCGGCTCGTTCACGGTGAACGTGGACACGCGCGAGCTCATCGCCGCGGGCGTGGTGCCGGTGCGGGCGGACCTCCTGAAGGAGGGGTCCAGGATCCGACACGACAGCCGCAAGGTCGCCGCCTGCCTGCTGAAGATGGCGCGCAGCGGCTTGTAGCCGAGCAACCCCATCACCACCTTGGGCGCCCGAACATGGAAGCAACCCTGAGCAGTCCCGGGCCGCGTGTCGTCGAAGTCGATGACCGCGCGGCCTTCATGGCCCTGGAGTCGGAGTGGAACGCGCTCGTCGAGGCCACGACGGACGAGCTGTTCTACCGCCACGAGTTCATCCGCATCTGGCTGGACAACTTCGCGCCGGGGGCGCGGCTGCGCGTGCTGACGCTGCGAAACAGCGAAGGCCAGCTCTCCGCCGCGCTGCCCCTGTGGGAGGAGCGTACGAATCTGTATGGCGTGCCGGTGCGCCAGCTCTCCGCGGCGGCGAACACGCACTCCTGCCGGTTCGACCTGCTGGCCCGCGAGCCGGACGCGGCCGCCGCGATGTTCCTGTCCCACCTGCGTCAGCGGGGTGGGTGGGACGTGCTGCGGTTGACGGACGTGCCGGACGGCGGCGCGGCGTGGCGGCTGCACGCGGCGGCGCAGGCGGCCCGCATGCCGGTGGGCGCGTGGGAGTCGCTCCAGTCGCCGTACATCCCGCTGCCGGGCACGCGCGAGAAGTTCCAGGCGTCGCTCCAGTCCAAGTTCAAGGCGAACTGCAGGCGTCGTCGCCGCAAGCTCGAGGAGAAGGGGAAGGTCACCTTCGAGCGGGTGGACGGCGGCCCGGGCCTGGAGGGCACGCTGGAGGAGGGCTTCCTGCTGGAGCAGAGCGGCTGGAAGGGCGAGCGCGGCACGGCCATGGCGCAGGACACCGCGACGCGGGGCTTCTACACGGAGCTGGCGCGCGACGCGGCGTACCGGGGGAAGCTGGCGCTGTACTTCCTGCGGCTGGACGGCCGGCCGGTGGCCTTCCACTACGGCCTGGAGCACGGCGGGCGCTACTTCCTGCTCAAGCCCGGCTACGACGAGCAATTGCGCGAGTGCAGCCCCGGCCAGCTCCTGATGGAGGAGGTGGTGGGGACGTGCATCGACCGGAAGCTCGGCGAGTTCGACTTCCTGGGGCCGGACATGGTGTGGAAGCGCGACTGGACGGACCAGGTCCGGCGCCACACCTGGCTCTACATCTTCAATGACTCCGCCTTCGGCCGGGCGCTGTGCGCGGCGAAGTTCCGGTGGACCCCCGCGGTGAAAGAGGTGGTGGCGAAATGGAAGCGATGACTCCCTCGGGCCGGCTGTTCGTTCCGTCGCTGCCCACGCTGTGGCCCCACATGCTGGTGTCCAAGCCGAGGCCCGGCTCGCTTCCGCCGTTCTCCTCGCCCAACGTCCGCTACTTCTACTTCGCCCGCAACGCGGTGTGGCTGACGGTGAAGATGCTGGGGTTGGACAACGGCGAGGTGCTGATGCCCTCCTACCACCACGGCGTGGAGGTGGAGGCGCTGGTGGACGCGGGCGCGACGCCGCGCTTCTACCGCGTGGGCAGCCGCTGGGACGTGGACCTGGAGGACGTGGCCCGGCGCATCACCCCGAAGACGAAGGCGCTGTACCTGACGCACTACGCGGGCTTCCCCGGCCCGGCCGCTGAGATGCGCAAGCTGGCCGACCGGCACGGGCTGGTGCTCATCGAGGACTGCGCGCTGTCCCTGCTCTCGTCCGACGGCGCGGTGCCGCTGGGGACGACGGGCGACGTGGGCATCTTCTGTCTGTACAAGACGCTGCCGGTGCCCAACGGGGGCGCGCTGGTGGTGAACGGGCCGCGCTCGTACAGCCTGCCGGAGCCTCCGGCGCCGCCGTCCGCGTCGACGTTCAGCCACACGGTGTCCGCGCTGTTGCAGAACCTGGAGCTGCGCGGCGGCGCGGTGGGCCGCGGCCTGCGCGGGCTGGTGCGCACGGTGGGGCACGGCACGGTGAAGGCGGCGAGCATCGAGCGGGTGGCCACGGGCACGCAGCACTTCGACCGCAAGCACGTGGACCTGGGCATGAGCCCGCTGACCAGGCGCATTGCCTTGGCGCAGGATTTGGAGTCCATCGTCGAGAAGCGCCGTCGCAACTACTTCTACCTGCTGGGCCGGCTGCGCGACGTGTCGACGCCGCTGTTCAACCAGCTGCCGGCGGGGACCTGCCCGCTGTTCTACCCGATGGTGGTGCAGGAGAAGGCGGAGGTGCTGGCGCGGCTGAGGGCGAAGGGCATCGACGCCATCGACTTCTGGAAGCGCTTCCATCCGGCGTGTGACGCGGGGGCCTTCCCGGAGGTGGCGCAGCTGCGGCGCAGCATCGTGGAGATTCCGTGTCACCAGGACCTGTCGCCGGAGGTCATGGCGGACGTGGCGTCGGTGGTGCGCGACGCGGTGCGGTCGGAGAATCGGTCGAAGAAGCGCGCGGGTTGAGCCGGACGGTGGGGTTGGGAGGGGCGTTGTTCCCCTTCGAGGAGGCGGGACGGTGATTCGCGAGGACGAGCTGAGGCAGGGGCCCAAGGCCGCGCGGCGGCTGGACGTGAGCGCCGTGGGCAGTCTGTCCGCGCTGGCGGGGATGAGGGCCGAGTGGGACGCGCTGCTGGATGCCAGTGACGCGGGCCCCTTCAATGCGTGGGAGTGGCTGTATCCGTGGTGTCGGCGCATCGCGCCCCAGCGGCGTCCGTTGGTGCTCACCGCGCGCGACGCGGCGGGCACGCTGGTGGGGCTGTTGCCGCTGGGCCTGGAGACGCGCCGCGTGGCGGGCGTGCCGGTGCGTCGCCTGGGCTTCCTGGGCGAGACGCACGTGGGCAGCGACTACCTGGACGTGGTGGCGCGGCGCGGGCTGGAGCGCGACGTGGCGGAGTCCTTCGCGCGGATGCTGGTGGCGCTGCGCGAGGAGTGGGACGTGCTGGACCTGACGGACCTGCGAGAGGACTCCGTCACGGTGGACGTGCTGCGCGAGGTGTTCCACGGGCACGACGTGCGGCTGTCGGAGCGGTACGTGTGTCCCTACGACGTGCTGGACCCGC
This sequence comes from Myxococcus sp. AB025B, assembly GCF_006518215.1. NCBI lineage: Bacteria > Pseudomonadati > Myxococcota > Myxococcia > Myxococcales > Myxococcaceae > Myxococcus > Myxococcus sp. AB025B. The sequence goes on along the minus strand of NZ_SRLW01000435.1, from coordinate 2,171 downwards.
GCGAGCCGTTCGACGCGTTCCTCAAGCGCACGGGCCGGCGCGACAACTACCTGCGCCGGCGCAAGTGGCTGGAGAAGCAGGAGGGCTACCGCATCGAGCGCACGGAGGCGCCGGGCGAGCTGGCCGGGCCGATGACGGACTTCTTCCGGCTGCACTCGGCCCGGTGGGCGGAGGACGGCGGCTCCCAGGGCATCAAGGGCACGGGCGTGGAGGCCTTCCACCGTGACGCCACGCAGTGGCTGGCCGAGCGCGGCCGGCTGTGGCTGTACACGATGAAGGTGGGCGGCAAGGCCGTGGCGTCCGTGTACGGCATCGTCCACGGCCACCGCTTCGTGTACTTCCAGTCCGGCTACGACCCGGAGTGGCGCAACCGCAGCGTGGGCCTGGTGCTGGTGGGGGAGAGCTTCAAGGACGCGCTGGCGGCGGGGCTCACGGAGTACGACTTCCTGCGCGGCACGGAGACGTACAAGTCCGACTGGGTGTCGAAGCAGCGGCGCACGGTGTCGGTGCGCGTGCACTCGGGCACGAAGGCGGGACAGTGGTACTCGCGCGCGGAGGAGCTGGCGCGCAAGGCCCGCAACGCCGTCAAGCAGGTGCTGCCGGGCACGTGGGTGGAGCGGGTCCGCCGGCTGCGTCGGCGCCGCGCGGCGGTGCACTGACCCAGCGTCGGGTCGGCGCCCCGGAATGAAGCGGGGCGCCGATGGGTGCGACTAGCGGCAGTAGAAGTTGAGCGTCTGCGAGTAGCGGCCCGACAGCGTGCCGAACTCGGTCAGCGTGCCGTCGCAGTCGCAGTACTCGCGACCCACCTCGACGCCGTTCACCGTCCAGTAGCGGTTGAAGGAGCGGCGGCCGTCGCAGGCCCAGATGAGGCCCTGCTCGCTCGACTCGAGCGTCTCCGTCTCGGACGGCGGCTGCTGCTCCGGGGCACCACCACAACCACTCAGGACCAACGCGACGACACAGGCCAGCTTCGCGGAGTACTTGAACATGTCGAGCTCCCTACCAACGACGGGGGGACGGCGAGACATGTCTACCACGGAGATGACATCAGACCCGGATAAACCGTAGTGACTGGGTTACGTGAGCCGTGTTTCAGGGCACGTTGGCGATGTCGGCCCGGAGCTGGGCGATGGCGGGCCCCAGCTGGGGCGGCTGCATGTTGCGCGGCACCTCGACGGAGAAGCGCTCGAAGTGCTCCAGGGCCTTCTGCTTGTCGTCGCGGCGCAGGGCCAGGCTGCCCAGGAAGATGAGGGCCTCCTGCGCGTCGGGCCAGGTGTTGACCAGCTCGGTCAGCTCGGCCTCGGCGCCCTGGAGGTCGCCCTGGGTGGCGCGCAGCACGCCGCGGTGCACGCGCAGCTCGACGTGGAACGGGTCCACCGCGAGCCCCTTGGCCGTCACCTGCGCGGCCTCCTCGAACTGCTGGCGGCGGATGAGCTCGTGGCTGAGCATGGACGCGGCGTCCAGGTCGCCCGGGTTGGACTCCAGCCGCGCGCGGGCCTGGGCGAGCTCCGGGTCCTGTGACTCTCCCATGCCGCCCTGCTGCGCCTGCTGGCCGCCGGCGGCGCCTGGGGGCATGCGGCCGGTGGCCTCCTGGCCGTCGACGCGGGTCTGCTGCTCGGAGACGAGCAGGTAGCCCAGGCCGCCGAAGAACAGGACGATGCCGGCGCCCCACAGCGCGCCGGACAGCTGGGGGTTGCGCGCGGACCAACCGGTGGGCGCGGGCAGCTCGCGGGCGCGGGGGCGGCCGTCGCCGCTGGAGGTGGCCTTGCGCTTGAGGTGCTCGTCCTTGGCGCGCAGGGCGCCGGCGGCCTCGCGCTCCAGGCGGGACTTCTCCGTGGCGTACTGCTCGGGGGCCAGGTTGTGCTTGTCGGCCTCCAGCGCGCGGAGCTGGTCGATGAGGGACTGGGCGCGCTGGCTCAAGTCGTCGAGCACGCCGTCCTTGGACGGCTCGGGCGGGGTGGCGGCGATGGCGCCCCGGCTGCGCATGTAGAGCAGCCACGCGGCGGCGGCGACGAAGGCCACGGAGAGGACGATGATTCCGGGCAACCAGTTCGTAGGCTGAGGCTGCATGGCTTAGCGCTCCAGCTCCCGGCGCACGGCCTGGAGGTAGGGGTCGGCGTCATCCGCCGCGGAAGGGGGGCCGCCCGGCGCGGCGGGGGCGGAAGGCGAGG
>NZ_SRLW01000434.1:0-6275 GCF_006518215.1 Myxococcus sp. AB025B | reverse complement strand
CGGGCGGTGGGGTGAACTCCGGAGGCGAGGTGGTGGGGCGTCGGGGGACCTCGAGCGCGTCCAGGTACGCGGCGGGGTAGGCGGTGGCGAACGTGGCCTCACGGCCGGCGGCGCGCAGGCGCTTGACGATGGAGCGCTCGGCGAGCAGCGCGCGCAGGGCCGCGTTGGGGTAGCCCAGCACGTGCTGGCCGAGCAGCGCGGGCGCGGGCTCTCCGGTGAGGATGGCCGTCTGATTGGAAGCGGACTGGGGCCGACCGGACACACCGAAGGTCGTGTCCACCGGGATACACAGGCCGCCGTCGGGCAGCGGGGGGCTGGGGGCGTCCTGGAAGCGGGAAAGCAGGTGCTCGCGGTGGGCGAGCGGGTTGATGGCCGGGTCCTTCCGGCCGATGCCCACGCCATCGATGAAGAGGAGCGCGACGCGCACGGCTCGTGACTGTATCCTCGAACGCATACCGCATGGCCCTCCACGGCGACCTCTTCAGCTACCCGCTTCCCGAGTTCCTTCAATGGTTGGACAGCTCCCGCAAGACGGGCACGCTCCAGCTCTCCTGGGAGGCCGGCGAGCGGAAGCTCTTCCTGCTCTCCGGCCAGGTGGGAGCCACCGCCTCCGAGGGGCTTCGCGGCCGCGTGGCCCGGCTGCTCGCGCTGGCGAAGCTGGCCTCGGGCACCAAGGTGCTCGCCGCCTTCGATGAGCTGTCGCGCACGCCCGACGTGGACGCCGCCTTCGATGTGCACGGCATCCAGGCCCGGTGGATTCGCGACCTCGGCCGCGAGGAGCTGTTCGCGGCGATGACGGACTTGACGATTGCAGGGCGCGGCACGTTCCACTGGACGGAGGACGCGGACCGCTCGGGCGAGGACTGGGTGCCGTCGGACATGGGCATCCGCGAGCTGCTCTTCGAGTCCCTGCGCTGGGTGGATGAGCAGCCGGACGTGGACAAGGCGCTGCCCATCGACGCGCTCAGCGTGCGCGCGCTGGCGCCGCCGAGCCCCAGCCAGCCGCTGATGCACCGAATCATCCTGGGGCTGTGCGCCACGCCGCAGAACCTGGGGCGGCTGCGGCTGTCGATGGGCGTGTCGCGCTCGTCGGTGACGCGGCGGGTGTACGAGCTCTTGCGCTCGAAGCTGGTGGAGGTGGAGGGCGCGCCGCAGGTGGAGGCGGACCCGGTGGCGGAGATGCTGGAGAAGGGCGCGGTGCTGATGCGCGAGGGCCAGTACGACGCGGCGGGCATCGTCTGCGCGTCGCTGCTCGCGAGCGACCCCGCGGACCGGCGCGTGCGCGAGTTCGCCCGGCTGGTGCAGCGCGAGCACGTGGCCGCGCTCTACTCGGACATGCCGCCGCTCCTGATTCCCGTCGTCGTGCACGACCCGCAGGGCATGGCGCTGCTCAAGCCCGAGGAGCGGCAGATCGCGGGCCTGGTGAGCGGGACGTGGGATGTGTCCACCATCGTCCTGGCCAGCCCCTCGCGGGAGCTGGAGACGCTCAAGACGCTGGCGAAGCTGCTCCGGATGGGGCTGCTCCAGCTCACCGCCCCTCGCTGAAGGGCGGGGGCTTCACTCCGACGCGGGCAGGCCCACCGCGTTGAGCCGCGCGAAGGACTGCATCAGCACGTAGAGCGCGAAGGCCGCGTCGTCCACGCGCAGGTGCGACTGGGTGGAGAGGCCCTGCACGCGCAAGAGGTCCGCGCCATCCATGCGCAACAGGAACGCCTGCTGCGCCAGCGTGCCCTCGCCCGCGTACGCGAGCGCGCGCCGGATGGCGTCCGTGCACGCGGTGACGCAGGTGGAGTAGTTGCCCGCCATGAACGCGGCCTCGGCGGCGCGCGCATGGTCGAACAAGTCCCCCGGCGCCAGCGCGCTCGCGGCGCCCAGCAGCTTGGGGCCCGCGGGCTGGGCCACCACGGCCGGAGCCATGACGGCCGGCGCCACGGGCGGCGGCGTCACCGGCTCCACGCGGGGCGGAGGGGCGATGGCGGGGAACGAGCCCGACGGCCGATGCGGCACGGGCGTGTTGGGGATCACCGCCATCGCGGGAGCGTGGCCGCCGGACATCGCCACGGGGGGCGCGGACGGGGGCTGGCGGTGCTGAAGGTGCTGGGCGAGCTGGGCCTCCAGGCCCGCGGGCTGAGCGCCGCCGGCGGGCGCCACGGGGCGGGGCGGCGGGACGATGCGCTTGGCGCGCAGGTCCTTGATGACCAGCCGGGTGATGGCCTTGAGCGTGTCGAGCACGCCCCGGCCGTTGGTGGCCGCGGTCTCGAAGTCGGGCACGCCGCGCGGGTTGAGCTCCTGGCGCAGCTGCTCCACGGGCAGCACGTGGTCCAGGTCGCGCTTGTTCCACTGCATCACCAGCGGGAAGCGGTCCAACCGGATGCCGTGCTCGAAGAGGTTCTCCTCCAGGTTCGCCAGCGACTCCCGGTTGGCGTCCATGGCCTCCGGCTGCGAGTCCGCCACGAACACGACGCCGTCGGCGCCCTGGAGCACCAGCTTCCGGGTCGCGTTGTAGAAGACCTGGCCGGGCACGGTGTACAGCGCCAGCCGCACCGAGCAGTCCCCGACGCGCTCCACCTTCACGGGGAGGAAGTCGAAGAAGAGGGTCCGGTCCCCCTCGGTGGCGATGGACATCATCTCGCCCCGGTGCGCGGGCCGGACGGTTTCGTAGATCTTCCGCAGCGAGGTCGTCTTCCCGGACAAGCCAGGTCCATAGAAGACGATTTTGGCGGCCACCTCGCGGGCCATCAGGTTCACGCTGCTCACGGTGTCAGCTTTCCTAGAACGACTCGACGCTTCGCGCCAGTTGCGGACGGGACATTCGCGGGGGTTCCCACGAGGTACTCGGCGGCCAGCAGGGCGAACAAGGCCGCTTCCTTCGCGCCTTCTGGAAATCCAAGGCTATCAAGCCGGCGCACGGGGAGGGGAGCCAGTCGCGCTTCGAGCCGCGCCATCAACCGGGGATTCCGTGTACCGCCCCCGGAGACGTACATCGCCTCCAGGTCCGGCGCTCGGGGAAAAACCCAGGTTTCGTAGGCGCGCGCGGTGCTCTCCACGGTGAGCTCCAACGCGGTGGCCAGCAGGTCATTCGCCCGGTCCGGGTGAATCGTCCAGAGCCGCTCCACCAGTGCGTCTCCGTAGCGCTCACGTCCCGTGCTCTTCGGAGGCGGTCGGGCGAGGAAGTCGTCGGTGAGCAGCTCCTCGAGCAGCTCCGGAATCACCCGGCCCTGGCCGGAGAGCGTCCCGTCCAGGTCACACGCCAGCCGGTTGTGCGTCGCGCGCCGGGCCAGGCCGTCCAGCACCATGTTCCCGGGGCCGGTGTCGAACGCGAAGGTGTCGTCCAGGCGCGGCCCGACGACGGACACGTTGGCGATGCCGCCCAGGTTCTGGAGCGCGCGAGGGGCCTGGAGTCCGCGGAAGGCCACCCAGTCGAAGTAGGGTACCAGCGGCGCGCCATGGCCACCGGCGGCCACGTCCCGGGTGCGGAAGTCGCTGACGACGGGCAGGCCCGTGAGCTCGGCGATGACGGACGGCTCGCCGATCTGCAGGGTGGAGGGCACCTCGGTGGTGCCGGGGGGATGGTGGGCCATCGTCTGGCCGTGGGAGCCGATGGCGGCCACGTCCGAGCGCGCCACGCCCGCCTGCTCCATCACCTGGAGCGCGGCGCGGGCGAAGTACTCCCCCAGCTCGAAGTCGAGCCGGCTGAGCGAGTGCGAGTCCTGAGGACCCAGCATCCGCGCCACCACGTTCGGAGGGAAGGGCGCCGAGACGTGGGACAACAGGCGCAGCCGAGCGCCGCCGCCCGTGCCAGTCACCTCGCACAGGGCGGCCTCCACCGCGTCCGCGCTGGTGCCGGACAAAAGCCCGATGCACAGGCGCGGGCGCTCGGAATCGGAGAGGGGAGGCGGAAGGCGCATGCCTCCAAGTCTAAGGCCCGGTCCCCACACGCCGCTTTCGGGGAGCGGGCGGGCGGGCGGCCGATGCGTGCTCGCCCTTACGTCCGGAGCGGCCGAGCGCGCGCAAGCCGTTCTCCTCCAGACGCTTCCGGGCCTCCCGGGCGCCCAGGCCCGTGAAGGCCATGGCCACCGCGACCCGGACCTCGCCCCCGGCCTTCGCGAGCAGCGCCTCGGCGTCCTCGCCGGGAAGTCCGGTCAGCTCGGCCACCATGCGCGCGGCGCGGGCCCGCAGCTTCGCGTTGACGGGGCGCATGCCCACCATCCGTCCCCGGTACACCCGGCCCAGCGCCACGAAGGCCGCGGTGGTGATGGCATTCAGGATGAGCTTCGTCGCCGTGCCGGCCTTCAGCCGCGTGGAGCCCGCCACCAGCTCCGGCCCCGTGCGCGCCAGCACCAGCGTGTCCACGTCCGCGCGAGTGCCAGGCGGGTTGCAGCACACCAGCACCGTGTGGGCGCCTCGCCGCTTCGCCTCGCGCAGCGCGCCGCGGACATAGGGAGTGGAAGCACTCGCGGAGATGCCGCAGACGACGTCCCGGGGGCTCGCGGCGAAGTTGGCCACGTCCCGGACGCCCGCCTCGACGTCGTCCTCGGCGCCCTCCACGGCATGCGTCATCGCCCGGCGTCCACCCGCGATGCGGGCCTGGACCTGGGTGGGGGCGCTGCCGAAGGTCGGAGGACACTCGCTGGCGTCGAGGACGCCGAGACGTCCACTCGTGCCAGCGCCGATGTAGAGGAGCCGTCCTCCCGCCCGCAACGCGGCCACGACGGCGGTCGCGGCTCGGGCGACAGCGGGCAGCGCGGGGCGAACCGCACGGACGGCGACCACGTCCTCGTCATGTAACCGGCGGACGACCGACCCGAGAGAAAGCAGATCCAGGCCGTCCGCGCGGGGGTGAAGCCGCTCGGTGGGAGGGAGTTTCGTGAATGAAGCGCGAGAGGAACCCACCCCCGAGCGCCAGACTTCAAGCTGCCTTGGTCACCTTGCCCGCTTTGATGCAGCGGGTGCAGGCCAGAACGCGCTCCGTGCGACCCTCGACGCTGGCCCGAATCTTCTGGAGGTTCGGGAGGGTCCGCTTCTTGGTCTTGTTGTTCGCGTGGCTGACGTTGTTGCCGACGAGCGGACGCTTGCCACAGATGTCACACTTCCACGCCATGACCTCTAACTCCTTGAAAACTGGGGCGTTGGACGCCTGCCGATTAAAGAGCGGCGGAACCTGCCAGAAAGCCGCTTGGAAATCCAGCCTTTCAGCCGTTTTGGATCAGCCCTTGAGCGGATCCTTCTTCTTCAACATGTCCTGAACGAGCCTGGCGGCCCGTACGCCCGCGAGCAGCTCGCCCTCCAGGCCCAGGCCCGGGAGCACCTCGCGGCCCGCGAGCAGCAGGTTCTTCACCGGGGTGCGCTGGGGCAAACCGGTGACGCCCAGGAAGGCTTCCGACTCGAAGCTGTAGAGGGGATGGGGCATCAGCCGCGTCCCTCGGGAGCCGCTGGCGTCCAGGTAGGGGACCGAGCGAAGCAGGCGATGGGGCGCGGTGAAGGGCATCAGCGCGTCGAGCTGCCCGTCGATGCGCACGGCCAGCCCCTGCAGGTGCTCGTCGCCCAGCTCCCGCGCGGACGCCGGGACGAAGACGCCGGCGCAGACCACGCGCACGCCCTCCACGTCCTTGCCCTCCTTGCCGCCCGAGGCGGTGGTGCGCGCCGGGTGGAGCTGCAGCAGCATGGGGCCCAGCTCCGCGTCCTGCGTGTCCACGAGCGTCAGCTCCCCCAGGCCCCGGGGGAGCGCGGACTCGGGCACCACCCAGTTGACGGTGAAGAGCAGGGACTTCGTGGTGGACTGGTCCAGGTGCTCGAGCAGGCCGCGGTGGTGCTTCTTGTCCGTCACGAGCCTGCGCAGCGCACCGGAGTCGGTGGCGGCGACGAGGCAGGAGGCGCGGTAGAGCGTGTCCGAGCGCACCAGCTTCACGCCCGCGAACTTGCTGCCGTCGAAGGACATCTCGTCGACGATGAAGCCCGAGGGGCTGTCGCGGCCGAGCACGTCTCCGCCCAGCTCCGCCAGGCGCCGCGTGAGCAGCTCTCGCAGGCCATCGTGGCCGCCCTGGAAGGAGGAGGGGGCCGACAGCACCTGGGACAGGGGCCGGGTGAGCGCCAGGGGCGACTCGGGCTTGTCCAGGTGGTTGATGAAGGGGCGCAGCCCGCGGATCAACGCGGCCGCGGGTGCGTCCGAGGCCAGCCGGGGCGTGCTCTCCAGGCCGGGGTGGGCCTTGATGAGCTTCTTGAGGCCCCAGCCCTCGAAGAACCCATCCGGGGGCAGGGCGGGCTGGGCCTTGAAG
>NZ_SRLW01000433.1:0-6278 GCF_006518215.1 Myxococcus sp. AB025B | reverse complement strand
CGTCGCTCAAGACGTTGCCCATCCCCCAGGCGGACTCCACGTCCTACCCGGGCGTCAACGTCTCGGCCCTCCCCTTTGGCCGCTTTTCAGGGGACCTTCATTGGCCGGTTTTGGGTGACCACTGAGGGCCAGAGCTTCACTTTCGTCACCGTGCCGACCTGGACCCGCTCCTCGCCCTTCCCCGTGTACAGCGCCTCCACCTCGATGCTGGAGATGGCCCGGCGGAAGTCCTCGGGCATGTCCTTCAGCGGCAGCACCGCGCCGCCCTCGCCCATCCCCTGGCCGATGTCGGAGAACGCGAGGCGCTTCAGCTCGCGCAGCACCTCGGCCACCTCGACCCGGACCTCGTCCTGGACCGCCTCCTCGAGCGCGGCCTGACCGGCCTCGACAGCAGCCAAGACCTTGGCATTCCTCAACAGCCGGGAACCCTGCGACTCCGCCGAGTCCTTGGAGTACCCCGATCGGATGGCTGCCTGCGTCTGGTTGGAGTCCTTCAGGTACTCCCGGACGAAGGCCCGCTGCTTGGGCGTCAGATCACGCGACGCGTTATTTGGGGCGCACAGGCCCCCGGGTGGGTTCAACGGAGAGGTGCTCTTGCGTGCCACGGCGCCGAGTGTCGGAGCGCACGAGGACAAGGTCCGGAGAACAAGTCGGCAGCCAACCAGGCAAGCTACATGCCTCCTGTTGTTCTGGCCCAGCCTTCTCCCTGAAAGATGGGCGTCAATCAGCCTCTACTGGCCCGCCCCATGAGGCATCTTGCAATCGTCCACTCCGGCGGACATAGTTGAGCCCGCATCATGGGACATTTTCTGGGACAAGAACGTCAGACCGGCACCATATCCTGCTGATATTTTTGGGGTTTTCGTTCAGCCAAAGAGGACAATGGGTTCCGAGATGAGAAAGTACCTCCAGACGCACCGCTGGCTCCAGTTTCAGGTCAACATCCAGAACGCACCGCCTTCCCTCTGGATGCTCCTTGGTGAAGCTCGATCCAAAACAGAGCACATCGCAGGGGTTCCGCTCAGGCCAGCAACCGCCGACGTCCTACATCAGGTATTCCTTGCGAAAGGGGTTCTTGCGACTACTGCCATCGAAGGAAATACCCTCTCAGAAGACGAGGTTCGGAAGCGAATTGAGGGGAAGCTACAGCTCCCGAAGTCGAAGGAGTATCTCGGAAGGGAGGTTGATAACGTTGCGAGCGCGCTAGGGCACGTGCTGCATGATGGCCTGAATGGTGGCGGGGCCCTGATTACCGTCGAACAGATCAAGGAGTTCAACCGACTGCTTCTCCAAGGACTTGAATTCGACGATTCCGAAGTCATTCCGGGACAAGTACGCACCCACTCCGTTGGCGTCGGAAATTACCTAGGGCCGCCTGCCGAAGATTGCGAGTACCTGCTTGAGCGCCTCTGTGAGTGGCTCAACGGCTCCGAGTTTGAGCCTCATGAGTCAGTCGGGCCAGTCCCCATGGCCATCCTCAAGGCTATTTTGGCCCACCTCTATCTCGCGTGGATTCATCCATTCGGAGATGGGAATGGACGCACGGCGAGGCTCGTAGAGTTCAAAATACTTGTGGCCGCTGGTGTACCAACGCCTGCCGCGCACCTGCTGAGCAACCACTACAATGTGACACGAGCAGAGTACTACCGACAGCTTGATCGCGCTTCCCGGTCAGGCGGGGATGTATTGCCCTTCATTCAATACGCTGTGCAGGGGTTCGTGGACCAAATGAGGACGCAGGTCCAACTCATTCGGCTTCAACAAATTGATGTCGCGTGGCGGAACTTCGTACACGAGCGCTTCCGCGACAAGAACTCGGCTGGAGACACTCGTCGTCGCCATCTAATTCTTGATCTTTCCGCAAGTCCAAAGCAGACTGTTCTGCGGTCCGAACTGGAGCTTGTGAGCCCACGCGTGGCCCGCGCGTACGCCAATAAGACACTCAAGACACTCACACGCGACATCAATCTTCTACAGACGTCAAAACTGCTTCGTCGCGAAGGTGATGGATATCGGGCCAATAAGGAGATTATTCTTGCCTTCCTTCCTGAGAGCACAAAGCGAGGGGCACTCCTTAGTTCACTCCAGGAGCAGGAACGAGAATTCCTCAGCGATACGCACCTGCCTCCTAATCTCTTGATGACAGGCACCGCGCCACCTTCCGTAGGGGGCAATTCAGCAAGCCCCTAATCCTGCAGCAGGATGTGCCTACGATCGAGCCAGCACATAGCGAATGGGCAGTGTGTCCCGCTCTGGATTCTAAGAGCGCCTGCGGATCCCGGGCGGGACAGGTACAAACTGGGAGCGCACTCACTTCCCCTGCGTGCCGCAGTATCTGTCGGTACACATTCCAGTGGGATGCAGGATCCCTTCAAGTGTTTTCTGGTGCATCCACGCCTCGAGCTCCAAGCCAGGTCGCCGCCCTGCTGTCGCGATCAAAACCAGCGAATCGGAAGACTACACTTCGCACACCAGCGCCGTACACCCTGGTTGTCCATGGCGTCATGGATGACGTGCTCGGCGAGCCAATCCTTGTACTCAGACACCCATCCGACCCGTCTCTCCAACTCCTTGTGCCCCAACCCCGCTGAGTTGCTAAACAGCCCTTCCAGCTCTTTGATGATTCTTAGCGCATCGTTACAGCTCACAGGCTCCGCCAGCACAGGGGCGGGAGACCCAGGTTCCCAAAAGCAGCATCCACTAACGTGATCCTTGCGTTTCTCACGACAGTCGATGCACGTTAAGTCGCCCTTCGATATTGTCATCCGTCGTCACCATTGCCATGGGAGTGAAAGCTTCGCCATCGGCAATAGCCCCTAGGCTGCATGCATGGATACTTCGCTTCAGGATGCTCGATTCGGCCACAGTTCGAGCTGCTGCACCACAGGCTTCTTCTGTGCCCGCGGGACCGGTAGCTGCTCCGGCCGCAGCAGCAGCCCCCGGGCGTAGGAGATGGCGGCCTTCCGGAGCCGGTCCTTCGCCTTGGAGAACTCCCCCTCGTCGTCTCCCGCGTCCGCGTAGGCCAACGCGGCGGCGGTGAGCCTGTCCCAGGGGCTGGAGTACGTCTCCGCCAGCGGGGTGGACAGGGGTTGGCCCCGCGTCGCGCGCTTCGCGTGGGCGTGGCACAGCTTCCGGCGCGGCGCGGCCTCGCGGGTGCAGCCGTCCACGCTGCAGGGCTCGGAAGGGCACGGCGTCATCCCGTCGGGCCCTCCTGGGCAGTCGACACCTGGTGCGGCACGCCCAGGCGCTGGCACAGTTCCCGGACTCTCGCGCGGAGGGCGTCGAGTTGCACCGAGAGGCGCAGACGCCCCACCTCGAAGTCCACGCGGGCCTCGGCGGCCAGCTCCGCCTCGCCCTCTCCGCCCGCGGCAGCACGGCGCGCGTCCCGCTCCAGGTGCCAGTCGTGGATGTAGGCGTTGAGACAGGCGGGCGTCCTGCACACGAAGCGCTGCTGCCCGACGAGCTTGCCCTCGCAGTACACGCACAGCCCCGCCGCGACTTCCGCGCGCAGCACACGGATGAACTGCGGCTTCTCCTTCACGGGCCTCCCCGGGTGGCGCTCGCGCTCACGACGACGTCGGGTGGCGCGCCGCCGGCACCTCGGCCCGCAGTAGTCCTGCGAGTTGTTGGCGGCCAGGGCGGCGGCGCAGTTCTCGTCGGCGCAGACTCGCTGGCGCGGCACCTCCGCACACGGCGTCACGGCGTGCCTCCCCTCCGGTACGCGGGCGTCACGAGGTCTGCCCAGGAGCGGGCCTTCCCCTCTGACTTCGTCGCCTTCACGGTGGCCGTCCTCGCCTTCCTGGGCGTGCGCGCAGGACGCGCCCGAGGCGCCAGTGCCACAGGAGGAGGCGGCGGCGCCACAGCCTCCTGAGCGCGGACGGCGGCGATGAGCTCGTCCTCGCCCCAGGACAGCTCCACCAGCACGGACGGCTCTCCCTGCGTTTGTGCGTACAACCACCGCACCAGGGGTGAGGCGTCGTCCAGCCGGAGCTGCCAGGCCACCTCATCGCGGACGCTCTTCAGCGCGGCGGGGAGGTTGTCTCCACCGTCCAGGAGCTGCGGCGAGACGCGCGTGAGGCGCACCGCCAGCAGCACGGGCCCCGTCCACCCGGGCCACAGCAGCTCGAGCGCCTGGCGCTGCCCCTTCGCCCGCCGCGCGCGGGCCATGTGGTGCTCCCGGGTGTTGGTGGGGTTCTTCGTGCCCACCGGCAGCGTGAAGACAAGGCGCGAGCAGCTCACGCGTCCCCTCCCTTCGGCGCCCACTGGCGCTCGACAGCGGCGAACATCTCGCCCACGCGCGCGTAGACGTCGTCCCACACATCCCGGGCGATGACGGTGCCCTCGGGGAGGACGCCGGACGCGGCCTCGAGCCCGGCCACGGCCTCCGACATGGCCTGGGTGTGCGGGTTGCCCAGGCGCTGCTGCTCGGCGACGTAGGCACGGGCCACGTGGGCGACGACGGCGCCGTTGCCCGCGTTGTACGGCCCGGCGGCAAGTCGCGGCGGGGGCCTTTGCGGCCTGGAGCTACTGCACCTGTTCATGGGGACCTGCCTTCCCCGCGCACCGCGGCACGACTCCTGACTCAAATGCCCGCCAGTGCTCTCCGAGCTTCTTCTCGCCCGGCACCAGGGCGTGGCCGCGCCGGAACAAGTAGAGACTCTTCGTGAGCGAGTCGCGCACGCGCTCCGTCTCACAGTGCTCGCAGCGCTGCACTGGCAGACCGCCCCACATGGACTCGGTCGCCTTCCAGCGGTGGCGTGTCTTCACCGCGCGCCTCCCGCGTCCACCTGCTCCGTCAGCACCCGGCGCCTCTTCGTCACGACGTGCCTCCCGCCTTCGTTGGACTGCCTTCGCTCTGTGATGCGGACACATCAGCTCATCGTGAGAGGACCTCCAGCACGACGCGCACAGCCCACTTCCCGGACGCCCCGCGGTGCCGCGCCAGCAACTCCGCCAGCACCTGGGCCTTCCACTCCTCCGCCGGCAGCCACCCGCCTGCGGACCCCGCGTTGCAGTCGTAGACGGACAGCACCCCACCGTCCCGGTGCAGGCCCACCCAGTGCGTGTGCCGGTACTGGGCTCGCTCCGGCGCGCTGTCCCACGTGCCCCGGATCTGGAGGAAGGCCACCCCGTGGACGTCTCCGCGCGGCATGCCCTGCTGAACGCGGTGGTGCAGCCCCTGGGCCGCGAGCGCGGACGCCATGTTGGTGGGCGTCGTCCAAGGCTTCGCAGGGAAGCTGGGGAAGGCCGCGCGCACCAGGCGCAGGGGCACGCCCAGGACAGCGGCGAGGGCGGACGGCCCGCAGTTGGCCTTCCACGCGCCGTTGGCCTCGAGGAGGTCCGGCGGCGCGTACAGCTCACGGCACGGCGTCATGGGAAACACTCCTCGGAGAGCAGCTTTCCGTCGGGAGAGAGGAGCAGCACGCGCCCCTGCCACCCCTCGGCCCGGCAGAGGCTAACCATGTGCCGCGTACCCCTTCCGAGTCCCGGGTCCGTGTGCGCGGCCACCCAACCCACGGTGAAGCCGCGCCGCGCGTACCCGCGGAGGGCCTCCCGCATCAGCTCGTTCCGCGCGCGCCCGGCGCGCTTCTCCAGGCCCTTCCAGTCCGCGCGAAACCGGTCCACCGTCTCGCGGCGGAAGCGGGGCCACTCGACGGACGCCGCCACCTCCCACAGCCAGTCCGCACCGAAGGCGTCGGGCGCGTCGTCGCGGCGCGGCTCCCCTGCCCCGTGCACGAGCTGCACCTCCGGTGCGCGGGCGAAGCGCCGGACGTACGCGCGCAGTGCAGGCAGGTGCGCCAGCGTCAGGCCCGAGGCGCCACACGCGAGGAGTGCCCGGCGGCACGTCATGCCCAGCCTCCCAACGGCCAGCAGGAGCGCCACCAACCGAGCATGTCCCGGTATCGGCGCATCATGGACACGAGCCACCGCGCCTTCGCGAACTCGCGATCCCCGTGGCGCCACGCGCGGAGCCTTCGAGCCTGTCGCGTGTTGTACGCCCAGATGACGTCCACCAGCGCGAAGAGGAGCCGACTCACGATGTCCCCCCACGGCGCAAGTCACGCGTGCCGCAGTCGTGCAACAGGAAGGTGCCCTGGCGGCACATGCGCGAGACGACGCGGGCGCCCACGTGCTCGGAGAAGTCGCTGCCGCCGCGCTCGGCGTCGCGCCGAACGGAGAGATTGGTGGTGTAGGCCGTCACCATGCCCGGCCTGTCCCGCCGGTCCACGAGCTCTTCCAGCAACTCTCGGTGACGCGGACCCACCACCTCCCCCGGC
>NZ_SRLW01000432.1:0-6283 GCF_006518215.1 Myxococcus sp. AB025B | reverse complement strand
GCCCCAGACTTGGAGTGACGCGCCCATGTCCCAGCAACTTCTCTCCGCTTTCGGCCTCGCCCACCTGCCCTTCACCAAGGAGATTGCCGACGCCGAGCTGTGGCTGCCCGCCTCGAAAGAGGCCGTCGTCACCGACGTCATCGACGCCCTCGATTCGCGTCAGTCCGTCCTCGTCGCCGGCGAGCCCGGCGTCGGCAAGACGTGCGTGCTGCGCGCCCTGCGCCAGCGCCTCCCCAAGGAGCGCTTCCGCCTGAGCTATTGCCACAACGCGACGCTCGGTCGACGCGACTTCTACCGGCAGTTGTGCCTGGCGCTCGGCCTGCAGGCGAAGGCCACCGCGGCCGCCGTCTTCCACGCCGTCACCACGCACGTGCAGGAACTGGCCACCAGCCGCGTCCACCCCGTCTTCCTTCTCGACGAGGCGCACCTGCTCCATCCCGACGTGCTCGGGCACCTGCATATCCTTCTCAACTACGACTGGGACAGCCGGCCCCTCCTCTCCGTCATCCTCGTCGGACTCCCCGAGCTCGAGGCCCGCCTTTGCACCAGTCTCCACAAGCCGCTGCTGTCGCGCCTGCACACGCGCGTGCGCATCGCCCCCGTCTGTCTCGACGACTCCGCCGAGTACCTGCGCCACCGCCTGCGCCTGGCAGGCTGCGAGCGCGAGCTATTCCCTCGTGACGCCGTCGCGCTTCTGCACGAGGCCAGCGAGGGCGCACATCGCGAACTCGACCGCCTCGCCCTGCTGTGCCTGCGCGACGCCGCCCGTCTCAAGCGCAAGCTCGTCGACGGAGAGCTCGCTCGCGGCGTGATTGAGCGCGCCCAGTTCGCCGCGTAGCCATTTCGGCCTTGGGACGCCATCATCCCTCCTGGTGGCGTCCCGGAGCCGGCCTTGAGGGGCATCACGCCCGCTGACGGCCCGCCTGCTCCTGACGGATGGCCATCAACCAGCCGGTTTGCGCGTCCATCAGCAGACGTGCGCGTCAACACGTCGGGGACGTACGAGGCTTCTGCCCAGGAGTGCTTGAGTGACTTCACATAGTCGCGCAGCACCGCGGGTCCCGAGCCCAATCGCGAGCAACAGGCCTCGAATGCGTCCAGGTCCGGCCCATCTTCGATGAGCGCGGTAGAAGGGTGGGCACACGGTGATGCTACCTCCGGAATAGCGATTTCCGAGGTTCTCGCGCGGAGGGTGGAAATGGACCTCCGCGCAGATGTCCGGACGTCCTGGTCGCCTTCCTCCGCGCTGCGCGGCGAGTGCGTGCGGCCACTGTTGGCTTCTTCGAGCGTGTCAGTCGTGCGTGCCAGGATTTGGGGGCTTTCCGTGGAAGGCTGCGAGAGGAAGAGGAATGCGTGCTGGCCTTTGGGTGGTGGGTGTCGCCCTGCTGTTCATGGGCTGCGCTGGGGTGGAGTCCTCGACTCGCAGGGACACGTTCCATCAGCGCGCGGGACTTCCCGGGGAGCGGTGGAGCGCTTCGGGCGAGGATTCCGAACGCGAACAGGAAGCCGAAGAGGCCGACGCCCCATCGAGGCAACCGCTCCACCGCCGCCACATGTTCCGGGAGTCTGTGTCCCTCGGGGCAGGCCGTAGGCAGCAGGATGCGTTCGATGTCCTGCTTCAGAGTGCGGGACTCGAAGAGCGCGACACGCGGCCAGTCGCGGGAAGTTCTCTCTCACCGACTCACGCGGCGCGACTCCTCAAAGCGCTGTTGAAGAGGGACGTGACGCTGGGCCAGTTCCCGGCGCGTGTCGCGGTGGGCTTCGTGCTGCGGGAGGTGCTGGCGACGGGCGAGGTGTCGCGGGCGGAGCTGGTGCGCCGGGTGGCGCGCTTCAACCATCTGGCGGTGCTTCGGCCTGACGGGCGCCTCGCATGGGTACGCACCGGGAGGACACAGCAACGGGTGGGGGATGTGGAGTGGAAGGACGGGGCCTTTCGCGCGCACGGCTTCGAGCTGGGCCGCTTCTACGACGGGCGGACCGGTGTCTTCCGACTGCTCAACGAGGAGCTGCGGGAGGAGAACGGCTTCCCACTGGCCGACGTCCACGACGATGCCGACGTCATCAGTCGCACCCTGGACGGGGCCGAAGAGGCGTTCGTCGGGCTCGCGCTCGCGGTGGGCAAGTTCTTCTCGACGTCGCCAGCGGACAACCTCGCGGCGCTCCGGGAGATGCCGGCCGCTGTGGTGGCGTTGCTGGAGTCATCGCCCGAGTACCTGGAGCGCTTCCGGTACATGACGCGGGGCGAGCAAGTGCAGGCCGTCTCCAGGCTGGTGACGAACCTCATCGCGACGTGGGGGACCGTCTCCGCCGCGACGCGCACGTTGGGGGGAACAGGCTTCGCCACGTCAGAGGTCCCAGCGCTCGTGTTGTCCGCTGACGGCACCGTCGCCATGCGACTCGTGTCCGCATCTGCGGGGCGTGCCGCGGCGGTGCTGAGTGGTGGGCCAGGGGCCGCCATCGTCGTTCAGCGAGTAGGGGAGGGAGGCAGCCCCAGTTCGACGCCACCCGCTGGCCCTGGCGGCATGAAGTCCTACTCGTCGTTCAAGTCCTTCAAGCGAGCGATGGGCCCCGCAGGACCGGGGAAGGAGTGGCACCACATCGTCGAGCAGACCGACGGCAATGTGGGAAGGTTCGGCCCGAAGGCGATCCACAACACGGAGAACGTCGTCGCGCTCGACAAGGAACTTCACATGAAGGTCAGCGCGTTCTATTCGTCGAACCAGCGCATCTCAGGAGGCAAGACTGTGCGTGAGTGGCTTAGGGCTCAATCGTATGAGGCTCAGCGCGAATTTGGGTTGAACATCCTTCGCGACTTCGGAGCTCTCCCTTAATGAAGACGCCCGCAAAGTCGTTGTCGCTTCAAGCCCTTGGTGCGCTCTATGCGGAGGCTGCCGCTGCACATGGTGCTGGGAGCGAGTCCGGCGACTACCGAGCGACCAACGCACAATTTCGCAGGATTGACGCGGCCTGGAGAGAGCTTCGAGCACGAGGCGCTGAGGGCACAGGCGTGCTTGCGAGTTTGATGGTCAGCGAGAATCCACACGTGAGGGGATGGGCGGCTTCGCACGTCCTAGAGGCAATGCCCGAGGCTGCGGAAGCTGTTCTTGGCGAACTCGCTAATGGCCCCCCCGGGGTCGCCCGGTTCAATGCGGAGATGGTTCTGAAAGAGTGGCGGGCCGGTTCCTTGAAGTTCGACTGAGGAAGGGGCAATGGCGCTATCGATTTCGCAGTTGGTCGAGGAGTTTGCAGAGAACGTCGCCGCCCAAACGGACTCCATTTGGCGCGGTGATGCCAAGACCGGGAACAAGCATGCGAATCGATGCATCGCCGCGTTCAAGAAGCTGCGTGCTCACGGAGATTCAGGGCGGGACGCGCTGGCCCAGTTGTTCACGCACCCACGGATGGACGTGCGCACCGCTGCTGCGACCTACCTGCTTCGGTACAGAACCGTAGAAGCCAAGGCCGTGCTCGAAGAAGCGGCGAAGGGCGAAGGGCTCATTCCCTTTGAGGCTCAGGAGGCGTTGAAGCGCTGGGCAGAAGGCGCCTGGAGCCTCGATCCGGAGTAGCGCCAGCAGCGCGCTCGCTTGGCCAGGAGAGAAGAGGTCCCCCGACTTGCTGGCCTGTGTCAGCTCGCGCTCGTCGAACTTCACCTAAGAGCGCTCGTGTCGTTACCCGGACTGGCGTAACGCCGTAGTAACGCCACTCAGCGGCCAAAAACGAACGGGGTTGGACAGTTCGCACCGTCCAACCCCGCGTTTTTACATGTCCCCGACGGGATTCGAACCCGTGTTACCGGCTTGAAAGGCCAGCGTCCTGGAATCCAGGGGCGCGAGAGGGTACGTTATAAACTATTGGAGCGACTGGGCTTTATGGGCCTTTCCAAGCTGGCTGGTGCCCGGGCTCAGTGCTCATACGTAACCTGTACGTAATGGGTGATTGATGAGCGGCTGGACCGGCAAGTGGGCAGGCGGACGCACCAAGATCGACGGAAAGGGCCGAGCCCAGTGGGTGCTGGAGCGCATGGTCGCGGGCCGGCGCTTCACCAAGGTGCTGGATGCCACCAGTGAGAAGCAGGCCCTCGCCGAGCTGGCGCTCTTCGAGCGGGACCCCGACCAGTACGTGACCGCCAAGGAGGCCGCCGCCAAGGCCAGGGCCGATGCCGTCATCATCGACGCCCCAACGGTCGCTGGCTTCCTCGATGACCTGCGGCGGAAGGGGAGGACCGAGCCCTACATCCGCTACATCAGGAGCTATCTCGCCGACTGGGTCGAGCGCCTGGGGGCCGTGGATCTCCGACAGGTCACACTCCAGCAGTACCGGCAGGCCCTGGCGAAGATGAAGGGGGCGGAGCACAAGCGCATCGTCGCCCTCAAGAGCCTGACCGCATACCTGCGCGAGCAGGGCCGACTGACACGTACGCAGGATGCGACCCTCGACTTGAAGACGCCGACCATCAAACCGGCCCGCCCCATGGATGAGCGCGCCTACACGATGGAGCACGTCCAGAAGTTCTATGCGGCTCTGAGCAGCTACCGGTACGTGACCGGCTACCGGGTTGATCGCCAGCCAGAGGAAGGTGAGTTCCAGACCGTGGACATGCAGCCGGTCCGGGACGTGTTCGTCCTCCGGGCTTGGTGCGGGATGCACGGGACCGAGATCGAGCGCCTGGCCGAAGGGAAGGGCGTCATCAACCTCCTCGAAGGCTACGGGGAGACCGCCGGTACGCTCTTCTTCCCGCACAAGAGCGGAGAGGGACACGTCGTGTCGGTGAATGCTCAGGCCCTGGCTGCGGCTCAACGTCTCCAGGCCCGTGGTCGGGCTCCGAACCGGGTCTACCTGTCGAGGGCGATGCGCAGGACCGCACAGCAGAGCGGCCTGGATGTCATCGAGCTGGAGCGCTTGCGGCACTCCTTCATCACCTGGGCCGTGACCGGCGGCACGCTCGTGCAGCCCAAGGACGGCGGCATCCCCATCGCGAGCATCGCTGAGCTGGTTGGGCACAAGACGCAGCGGACGACGCGGCGGTTCTACTTGGGCACGTTCATCCCACCGATGGCCAGGCTGACGCTGCGCTTGGAGCATCCCGAAGATCCGAAGCCAGCCCCGAAGTTCGTCGTCGTGGCCGGTTGAACCGTACGTCGTCGCCGCTCCCCGTCCTGACGCAAGATCCTGACTGTGAAGTCGTCCTCGTCATCGACCTGGGGAAGACGGCACCGGAGGTGAGGGCAGAAGCGGCAGGTCACGGATGGCGGCAGCCAGCGCCTGTGCCTGTGCCTGGGCTCGTCGGGGCTTGGCAGTACGACTTCGGGGCTGCCTCTGGGACTCGCCAGTCTGAAGTGCATCCAGGCTGGCTACCGAGATCATGGTGCGCCTACCCACGGACTTCCCTCGCTGGAGCTGTCCCCGGCACAGCAGCTTGAAGACCTGGGTTCGGGCGCAGCCCAGTCGCCGAGCAGCCTCCTCTACAGGAATGGATACTGGGAGTGGGGCTCCGACCTGATGCCGTAGGTCCAGCATCTCCTGGCGCTGGGCCTGGACCTCTACGCGGAGGGCCCGCAGCTCCGCCAAGACCATGGCAAGGGGCTCGGCATCGTTAGCCGAGGCGACCGGTAGTGGGATGAGCTGCGTGTCGGTGCTCACGACCACCAATAACGAATCGCCGTCGCTCTCTGAGCCTTGATCGGCCCGCAGGCCCCAAGACAACCCATTGGCGAGCGGGGAAAGCTGCGGGGCAGCTCGGGCTCCAGAGACCCATTCGCTATGGAGAGATGGGGATGGGAGCCAATCCAGATGGTCCGACGGTCATCGAGATCGTGCGCAATAGGCAATTGGTGTTGCGAGGCGGGCTGGTTGATGGACGAGCGATCCACCTGGTTGATGGGCATCACCGAGCGCGAGCGTCAGCGAGCGCGCCCGGTGATGGGAGTAGCCTAAAGAGCGGCGGAGTCGGTGTCGAGCACGCGAGCGAGTACGTCGCGCTCGACGAGCTTCTTCTTGCGACGGGCGGCCTCGCGAAGCGCCGTGGTCGCGAGCCGGTCGATGTCGCGGTGGGCGCCGGAAGCGGCCTCGTGGAGCATCGCCATGGCGTCGGAGGCGAAGAGTTCTCGCTCGCAGCCCGCGTTCTTCAGGCGCAGGCGGAGATACTCCGCGGTGTCCTCGGGTCCAAGCGCGTCGATGGCGAGCCGGCGTGCGAGGCGGGAGGCGAGGCTGCGGTTGCGGCGCATCGCGAGGCGCGAGTCGAGTTCGGGCAGGCCGACGAGGATGAGGGAGAGGAGCGCCTTGG
>NZ_SRLW01000431.1:0-6284 GCF_006518215.1 Myxococcus sp. AB025B | reverse complement strand
CGGCCACTACCACTGGGGCGAGGAGGGCGACTTCTTCGGCCTGTACCGCGAGGCCAACTACGGGCCGAACATCGACATCTACCATGGCAACGCACCCTTCGGCGTGGTGCTCAGCGGCAAGCGCGCGGGCTCGCGTGCTCCGGTCGATTCGGCCCTCCAGGCGAACGATGCGGCGCCGGTGGTCCTCCGGCAACTCCGCCGCCGCCGAGAGTCGGGCGTGGCGCAGCGCGGCCGCGAGGTCCTTGAGGGAGTGCTCGTAGAGCTTGGTCAGCTCCAGGTGCAGGCTCGCCGCCTGGAAGCCCCGGGCGGACTGGAGGGCCTGGTGCAGGTGGTCCGCGGCGGCCTGGGGCTCGCCGGCCATGCGGGCCAGGCGCGAGGCCAGGGCGTGGGCCTCCAGGCCCACGGTGCCGGAGCCTTTCGTCGCCGCGGCCGCGAAGGCCCGGGCCCGGGTGTGGTCTCCGGCCCGGAGCGCCACGCTCGCGAAGCCGAGCAGGTCCCTGGGGTCCTCGTCCCGGGGAACGGCGGTGCCGTCGCCGGCGCGGAAGCGGCGGACCAGCTCGCCCAGGAGGGCGGCGAGGAGGAGGAGGTCGTTGGCGTTGTGCTCGAGCACGGGCGTCAGCGAGGCGCCGTCGCCGCCGCGCAGGTAGCGGAAGTACAGGTCCGGGATGAGCGAGCCGTCCACGTCGTCGACGCGGCGCAGGCCGAGCACCTGCTCCTCCATGTGGACCAGGCGCGTGCCGGCACCCCGGTGCTTGAAGACGCGGCGGGCGCAGTGGAGCAGGTCCAGGTGGGGCAGCTCGGCGGGGGCCTTCACGCGGTTGAGGACGAAGCGCGTGCGCAAGAGCGGCCAGTCGAAGCTCTTGCCGTTGAAGGTGACGATGCAGGAGGAGCGGGCCATGCGCTCGGCGAGCACGCGCAGCATGGGGGCCTCTTCGCCGAGCTTGCGCAGGAAGAGCTGGTGGACGCGCAGCGAGCGCCCCTCGAACCAGGCGAGGCCCACCAGGAACGGCACGGTGCCGGTGCCGCCGGCGAGGCCCGTGGTCTCCGTGTCGAGGAAGAGCATGCGCTGGTAGTCCACGCCGGCCAGGTCCTCGTGGAGCGCGAGCCGGGCGACCAGGGCGCCCTCCACGTCGAGGGCGCCGGCCACGGGGGCGCTGCCGTGGTGGTGGTCCGGAGGCAGGAGACGCTCGGAGACGTGGACGGTGCCGTGGGGCGTCTCCTGGGCCACGACGGGCAGTGGGCCGGGAGGAGGACGAGGCTGGGTGGGACCGCGGCGCGCGGCGGTCTGGCCCTGTCGCTCGGACCAGTCCGCGAGCATCCGCCGGAGGGATTCGATGCGCGGGTCGCTCGGGCGCGCGGGGGCCTGGGGCGATGCGGCGGCTGACGGTTCGGGCGTGACGGCGTGGCGCGATGTCTCGTCCGGTCCGGGGGCTTGGCCCGTATGGGCAGGAGCCGGGGCGGCTGACACCGTCGGCGGCGGTGAAGCAGGAGCGAAGGTGTTCGCCTCGGCTGAACCGTCGGCGACGTTCCCCGGTGGAGCCCTCCCCTCGCCCGACGGCGCCGGGAGCGTGGCCACGCGGCTCGCGGGCTTGCCGCCGGGTCCCACGCCCGTCAGTCGCGCCAGCTTTCGCTTGAGGTCCACGCGCCGAGCCCTCCGCCGTCTACTGCACGCCCGCGACGCCGAGCAGGCTCAGCACCTCGAGCCCCAAGCGCTTGCGCGGATGCGGGTCCATGGGCGCCTGTCCCGGCATGACACCCGACGCCGGACCGATGCACGCCGGGCAGCCCTCCTCGCACGCGCAGGACTCCAGGAGTCGCCGCGCGCGCACCAGCAGCTCGTCGCGCTGGTCATACAGCCGCGCCGCCAGCCCCACGCCGCCGGGGATGTTGTCGTAGAGGAAGATGGTCGGATCGAACCCCACGCCACCATCCTTGCGCGGAGGCCCGTCCGCGTCATCGCGGCTGCCCAGCGTCTTGCCGATGTCCCGGGGGTCGATCATCAACCCCACGCACGCCACGGTGCGCAGCGCCGTGGCGATGCCTCGCAGCGCGTCGATGACCGCGGGCCTCGGCGCCTTCATCGAGCGCACCACCGACTCCGGCACCGTCAGCCACAGCGCCGTGGTGTGCATCTGCATCTCCGGCAGCGCCACCTCGCCGTAACCGACGTTCTCGTGCGTGTGGTACTTGATCTTCTTGTACCCAACCACCTTCTCGATGACGCTCACCTCGCCCATGCCGGCCTGGAGCGACGGGCCCACGGGCGCGCCCTGGTCCTCCTGGATGACATTCACGCGCACGTACGTCATCGCGTCCGTGAAGTAGTCCGGCGCCACCTTGCGCACGAAGGCCTTGTGGTTCTCGTAGTCGAACTGCTCGACCTGATACTGCTCGGCCTCGTGCTGGTAGATGGCCTGCTCGTGCAACATCGTGTGCGCCGAGCGGAAGTCCATCTCCGCCAGCGTGCGGTCCGTGCCGCGCTCGATGATGACCACGTTGTCCCAGCCCACGCTGCGCAGCGACACGTGGTTCGCCGGATACGCATCCGAGGACCAGTGGAACACGCGCCGACCACCCTCCCCCGCCGTCGGATGCACCACCTGGTGCTGCGCGAGGAACCCCAGCGCCTCCGCCGTCGACTCCGCCGGCACGTCGCCGAAGGCCTCGCCCTCCTCGAACGGCAGCTCGAACGACGCGCACTTGAGGTGCTGGACGAGGATCTCCACGTTGTCCGGGTCGATGCGCGCGTGCTCCACCGGCGCCCCGATGAGGAAGCGCGGGTCCGCGGCCATGTACTGGTCCAGCGGCGCGCTCGACGTCACCAGCAACGCCAGGCTCCCCGCGCCCCGACGTCCCGCGCGGCCGAAGCGCTGCATCAGCGCCGCCACCGAGCCCGGGTAGCCCGCGCACACCACCGCGTCCAGCGAGCCGATGTCGATGCCCAGCTCCAGCGCGTTCGTCGCGACGACACACCGCACGTCCCCCGCGCGCAGCGCCGCCTCCGTCGCCCGCCGCGTCCCCGGCAGGTAGCCGCCCCGGTAGCCCTGGATGAGTGACGGGTCCAGCTTCTCCTCGACGAACCGGTCGCGCAGGTACTTGAGCATCACCTCGATGTTGTTGCGCGACTGTCCGAACAGCAGCGTCGACACGCCCGCGCGCACCAGGTCCGACGTCAGCCGCACCGCCGTCTTGAGGTAGCTGGCCCGGATGCCCAGCTCCGCATTGACCACGGGCGGGTTGAACACCATGACCCGCCGCTCACCCGCCGGCGCCCCGCTCTGGGCGACCAGCTCCACGTCACACCCGAGCATCCGCCACGCGTGCGCCTGCGGATTGCCGATGGTCGCCGACGCCGCGATGAACACCGGGTCCGAGCCATGGAAGCGCGCCACCCGACGCAGCCGGCGCAGCACGTTCGCCAGGTGCGAGCCGAAGACGCCCCGGTACGTGTGCAGCTCGTCGATGACCACGTAGCGCAGGTTTGAGAACAAACGAGCCCAGCTCGCGTGGTGCGGGAGGATGCCCGTGTGGAGCATGTCGGGGTTGGTGAGCAGCACGCCCCCGCGCTCCCGGGCGGCGCGTCGAGCATCCGCCGGCGTGTCCCCGTCGAAGGTGATCGCGCCGTGCGTCAGCCCGGCCTCGCGCATGAAGGCCCGGAGGGATTCCTCCTGGTCTCGGGACAGCGCCTTGGTGGGGAACAGGTAGAGGGCGCGCGCCTGGGGCTCCCGGGCGAAGCGATCCATCAGCGGCAGGTTGTAGCAGAGGCTCTTGCCCGAGGCGGTGGGGGTGGCGATGACCAGGTTCCTGCCCGCGCGGGCCAGCCGGAAGGCCTCGGCCTGGTGGGAGAAGAGCTGCTCGACGCCGCGCTGGCGGAGCGCCTCGCGCACTTGGGGGGCCACGTCCTCGGGGATGGGCGCGAACGAGCCGACCCGGGCGGGGGTGGCCTCGTCGAGCGAGAAGCAGGGCGACAGGCCCCGGTCCGCCTTCCATTGCTGGAGCACGGAGTCCAACCCCCGAGGGGCATTCCACGGGGTGCGACGCGGGCCACCGAAGGCCCCTTCTTCCTTCTCGAACTTCATGGGTCGGGCACTGTACAGGTGTGTACCGGGCCGGACAACGCGAACACGGTCGAGCGCGCCGGACGGGGCTCGGCTAGGTTCCCGCGCCCGTGGCCCTCGCCATCTTCCTGTTCACCTACGTCTTCATCGCCGGCGCCCGGCTCCCCTTCCTCAAGCTCGACCGCCCCGGAGGCGCGCTGCTCGGCGCGGTCCTCATGGTGGTGTTCGGCGTCGTCTCGCCCGCGGAGGTCTTCAACCACAGCGAGGACACCGCGAAGCACGCCATCGACGCGGACACCATCGTCCTGCTGCTCGGGATGATGCTGCTGGCCGCGTACATGTCCCAGGCCGCTGTCTTCCGCACGGCCGGCGCCTGGGCGGTACGTCGCGCCCGCACGCCCCGCCTGTTGTTGATCGCGGTGACGTTCATCTCCGCGGTGCTGTCCGCGTTCCTGGTCAACGACACGGTGTGCTTGATGCTCACGCCGCTGGTGCTCGCCACGGTGGATGACGCGAAGCTGCCGCCCGTGCCGTACCTGCTCGCGGTGTGCATGGGCAGCAACAGTGGCTCGGTGGCCACCTTCACCGGCAACCCGCAGAACATGCTCATCCAGGGTGCCTCGGGAATCTCGTACGCCAGCTTCGCGGCGTACATGGCAGTGCCCGCGCTCCTGTCCACCGTCATCGTCGCGGCCGCGCTGGTGTACCTCTTCCGCAACGAGCTGAGCACGAAGCGCTTCGAGCCCCAGCCGCCACCGCCGCCCGTGGACCGCTGGCTCCTGGTGCTGACGCTCACGGTGACGGTGGGCGTCATCGTGGCCTTCTTCGCCGGGCTGCCCATGAGCTGGAGCGCGCTGGCCGGCGCCGCGCTGGTGATGGCCCTGTCCCGTCGTGAGCCGCGCGAGGCGCTCGAGCGCGTGGACTGGGTGCTGCTGTTGTTCTTCGCCAGCCTCTTCGTGGTGGTCTACGGCGTGAACAAGCACGGCTGGGCGGAGGAGATCCGCCTCATCTTCGCGCCGCTGATGGCGGGGCCGCCGTGGCGGGAGACGCTGGGCTTCGCGGGGCTGACGCTGGTGGCGTCCAACCTCTTCAGCAACGTGCCCTTCGTCATGCTCGCGCGCTCGTGGGTGCCCACGCTGCAGAACGTGGAGCTGGGCTGGCACGTGCTGGCCCTGGGCTCCACGCTGGCCGGCAACCTCACCCTCGTCGGCAGCGTCGCCAACCTCATCGTCTTCGAGGCGGCGCGTGGCAAGGTGGACATGTCCTTCATGCGCTACCTGCGCGTGGGGCTGCCCGTGACGCTCGTCAGCTTCGCGGTGGGGATCGCGGTGCTCCTCGCGGAGCACGCCCTGTTCTGACTCAGGGGTCCGGGTCCGGCAGCTCGCCCGGCGCCAGCTCCTGCTCGGGCGGCTTGGGCGGCTCGACGAAGGTGGGCGCGACGGCGTCGGGAGCGGCGGGGCCCGGAGGCGTCGCCACCGTGGGGCCGCCGCGACGGTCCCTGGGCGTGAGGTCCTTCACGAACTCGAGCGCCACCTGGTCGAGCAGCGTGGTGAGCGCCTGGCGGAACAGGTCCGGGTTCTTCCCCACCTTGAACGGGTCCAGGTGCTCCGCGCCCGCCTCCACCTGGTCCACCTCGAACGGGTGGCGCCACACCTCCGAGCGCCCATCCAGCGTGAACATCCGGCCATAGCCGCGCAGGAAGGCACCCGCGTGGCCCTTCTTGCTGCGCATGCCGTACTCCTGCACCACGAACTCGACGATGGTGTCCGCGCCCAGCGGCGTCACCAGGTCGTAGTCCGGAGCGTTCGCGGGGACCTCCTCCACCAGGAAGCTCTCCAGCACGGACGCCACGCGCGCCGGGTCCACCGTGTACGTCCACGGGGCCTCGCGAGGCAGCTGCGTCAGCGTGTTGACGCGCAGCCGCTCGGAAATCTCGAAGCGCGTCACCGCCTGCTGGAGCTTCACGGTGAGCCGCCGGTCCGCCTCCACGGGCTCCAGCTTCTTGAGCTTGTCTCCGTACGCGGAGTCTTCTCGGAATACGAAGCTGCGAGGTCCCGCGCCGTCCTCGATGCGGGAGATGAAGGCGGGGCGGCGCACGCGGTCCAGGTCGGCACCGGCGAGCCGCTGCGACGCACAGCCGGCGCAGAGCGCCAGCGCGATAAACGGAAGAAGGCTTCGCGTCATGGCCTGAGACTTACCCCATTGCGGGGCGGCCCGCCCCGCAAT
>NZ_SRLW01000430.1:0-6286 GCF_006518215.1 Myxococcus sp. AB025B | reverse complement strand
GAGGTGCTGCTGGCGCGCGTCGGGGTGGCAACTTCCCCAGCAATTTGGCGCTGTTCAGGCGGCGCTGGAGGGGAGGGCGGTGTCGCCAACGTCCTTGACGCTCCCGGGGGGCTGCGGTACACCGGCCGGGTCGCTCGCGGTGGTAGCTCAGTTGGTAGAGCACGAGCTTCCCAAGCTCGGGGTCGAGGGTTCGAATCCCTTCCGCCGCTCTTGAAGGCCGGTAGTCCTCGAGGAGACTCGGGACTACCGGCCTTCTTGTTTCCAGGGCTACAGCGCGATGCAGCCGTAGACCTTCTCGTAGTGGACCGTCTGGGTGCCGGTCAGCACCCGCTCGGGCACACTGCAGCCGCACTGGAGCTCGCCCACCTTGGTGAGCTTCGCGGCCTCCGCGTAGTACGTGATGACGTAGTCGCGTCCCGTGATGTCACGGCACGGAATGGCCTGGGCCTCCGTCTCGGCGTCGACGGTGGCTTCGCCATCGACTCCTCCGCAGCCCACCAGCCATCCCATCGCCAGCAATCCCGCCATGATTCCCGTGCGCATGTGTCTCTCCGTTCGGGGTGTGGTGGGGTTACATCGTGCAGGTGTACCGGACGAGGCAGCCGCCCGAGTACACCGGGGTGATTGTGCCGAACTCGCAGAAGCCAGGGCCCGGGTAGACGATCTGGGGACAGTTGGCCTTGGCGGCGCGGGGAACACACTCGAAGCCGGTGAGGCACGTGCCCGAGTAGATGGGGTAGAGGTCGCCGTCCTCGCACAGCGGAGGCATCACCTCCGGGCAGATGGGCGGCGGCACGCGGCCACCCGCCATGCTCGTGACAGTCTCTTCCGGGGGCTCCGCGACGGGGGCTTCCGGACCGCAACCAACCAGCGCCAACAGGCCGCACATCGCGGCGAGACGTCCAAGGGTGTTCATCCAGGTTCTCCGTGTCAGACCCGCCAAAGCGGCGGGGTCCGGAGCCTCTACCAGTCACCTCTGACGCCTTCAAACCCAGCGCACGCCGAGTGCGGATGTCACAAGGCTCACGCCGCCGAGAACAGCTTTGTCTCGTGCGACTGCAATGACACGCTGACTGGAGGGCTGACGTTACAGGCAGTCACCGCTCAAGGGGCCGAGGCTCAGCGGCCCCGTGCTCCAGCCGTACTCCTCGGGCTGCGGCCCTTCACCCGGCACGAGCTGCACCTCGAAGAAGAAGCGCCTGCCCTGGTCGAACGGATACTTGCCGGCCTGCAGCTTCCAGGGGCGCGCCGGCTCCTTGCCGGCCGTGATTTCCACGCCGCCGCCCAAGGGGCGCCAATGGCCCGCGGTCCGCTCCGTCATGTCCTGGAGCGTCTCCACGACGCGCTTGTCCGCCGCGAGCGTGATGTTCTTCGGCAGCTGCCCCGGCCGGAGGAACCACCAGTCGGACGTGGTGCCCAGCACCTTCTCCCGGATGCCCTTCTCCTCCACCAGCACCGAGATGGCCTGACGCCACTTCTTGTACTCGTCACGCGCCTTGAGGGCCTTGAGTCCCAGGGCGTCGTCGTCGATCTTCGGCAGGATGGCCTTGGCGTCCAGCTCCACGGCCTTCGACAGGTCCGCGAGCGCCAGGTAGATCCAATTGCTCTCGTAGGCGCAGTCGTCGAAGTCGTCGGCGTCCTCCTTGCCCTGGTTGAGCAGGGTGGTCGTCCTCGCCCGGTTGAGCCGCGCATAGGCGTTGGACGGGTCTTGCTGCAGCGCCTTCTCGAAGAGCGCGTGGGCCTTCTTGTAGTCCCCCTTCCCATACGCCGCGAAGCCCTGGGCGTTGGCCTCCGGGGCCTTGGCGAGCGCGGGCTGGCTGATGCCCAGACAGAGCATCATGAGCAGCGAACCTCGGGCGGTCTTGGACAGGGACGTGGGCCTCACGCCCACGACTTCTAGCACAGCCCGTGTGGGCTGGGATGAGCCGCCGCGAGGCATGTCGGCGGCACTCAGCCCACGCGTGACGAAGCGGCCTTCCGCGAACGCATCCGTGGCGCGGGCTGGCCTCGGGTGGAGAATCTCTCTCCAAGCAGCTCGATGAAGCGTGCCAGCGGCGCGGAGCGCTGACGGGACGCACGGGTGACGGCGCTCCAGCGGCGTCGGATTCCCCGAGGGGTGAGTCGGACGGTCCGCAATCCCTGGCGCTGCTGCGGCAGCATCCATTCAGGCAGCGCCGTGACGCCAATACCTCCGCGCACCAGCTCGATCAGCGCCTCGGTGAGGGGCACGGGGGAGACACGTTGCGGCTCGAGTCCCGCGGGCCACAACACCCGCGTGAAGACATCGAGCTGTTCCCGGGGCGCGGCGTAGGTGAGCAGGTGTTCGCGCACCAGGTCCTGCGCCGTGACGTGCCCGCGCCGCGCGAAGGCGTGCGCCTCGGGGACCACCAGCATGAGCTCGTCCTCGAAGAGGGGTGTCCGTGCGAGCCGGGTTTGCTTCGGGACGTCGGGAGTCAGGGCGAGGTCCAGCTGTCCATCGAGCAGCGCTCCGAGCGGCTGACGCGTGGCCTCCAGGACGATTCTCAGCTCGACGCGAGGGTGCTCCGATTGCCACTGCCCGAGGATGGGCGGCAGCCAGCCATACACGGTGTAGCAGCCCGTGCTGAGCCTCAAGAGGTCATCCTGGGGATTCGCGCGGCACAGGGCCTCCGCCTGGGCGACTTCACTCAGGACCCGTCGCGCGGAGAGGAGCAGCTTCTCGCCCGCGCCGGTCAGCAGCAGACGTCGCTGGCGACGCTGGAAGAGCTGCACGCCCAGGTGCTCCTCGGCGTCCCGGAGCTGGTGGCTCAGGGCCGAGGACGTGAGGTGGAGCTGCCGGCTCGCGGCGGCCAGACTTCCCGTGTCGGCGACCGCGGCAACCAACTTGAAGTGACGAAGCTCGAGCATGACCGGGGCAGCTTCACATGAATCCCATTCAGCATCTTGGAGAAATCGTTTCGCTGCGCTCAGCGCCTGTTGCTCCTTAACGTGGGTGCACCACAGCCAGAGGAGCGGATGGATGCCGCGAACAGAGAGCTTCCCGAGAGTGCAGGGCCCCTTTCTCCCCCTGAGGCTCGACGACGTCGAACCCGTCATCGTGGGGCCCGGCTGCCTGCGGAGGGACTTGCCGAGCACCCGTGACGTGAGGGTCTGGGTCGTGGACATGGCCCCAGGGAGTCAGTGGCCCTTCGTGGATGTCCACGACACGGGGGAGGAGGTCTTCGTGCTGAGCGGTGAGCTCATCGAAGGAGAGCAGCGCCTGGGCCCAGGCTCGTACCTGTTCTTCCCACCGGCGAGCCGTCATCAGCCGAGGACGGAGACGGGTGTGCGTCTCTTCGGGATCAACCCCGTGCCTCCCCCGGAGGCGCGATGAACCGCCGAGGATTCCTGCGAGCGGCGGTCTCGCTCTCGGCGGGGGCGGTCCTGCTTCCACCCGGGCTGAGCCGGGCCGCGAAGCCCGTGGAGGCCGAGTCGCTTCGCGCTCAGCGCCTGGCCTGGGCCGGAGTGCGGTTGCAGTTGGGGAAGGACACGCTCTTCCTGGACCCGTTGAGTGACCCCTCCGTGTGGGGCGCGGCGCTGAAGGACCCGCTGGTCCCGATGGAGGTGGGGGAGGGCAACCGCTACGTCCTGGTGACGCATCGTCACCCCGACCACTTCGACCGACAGGCGGTGCGGCAGGCGTTGGGGGACACGGGGACGCTGGTGTGTGGTCCGGACATGGCGGCGACGGCCGCTGCGTCGGGCTTCCGGGTGCGGCCCGCGCCGCTCTACGAGCCCGTCCTGCTCAATGAGTTCACCGCGACGGCCGTTCCCGCGGTGGATGGTTACGGAGACCCGCAGGTGTCGTGGGTTGTCTCCGGGGGAGGGCGTCGCATCATCCACTGCGGAGACACGCTGTGGCATGGCTCCTGGTGGGGAATCGGCCGCCAGTTCGGGCCCTTCGATGCGGCCTTCCTGCCCATCAACGGCGCGCGCTTCGGGTGGCGCAAGCCCGTCAGTGACGTGCACGGCGTCCTGACGCCGGAGCAGGCGGTGGCCGCGGCGAAGGTGTTGGGCGCGAAGCTCCTCGTGCCCATCCACTACGGCGTCGCGCCGTCCGAGGACTATCGGGAGGTCCCCGATGCGGAAGCGCAGCTCCTCGCCGCCGCCCGCGCGCGGAAGGTGGATGTGGAGCTGGCGCGCCCCGGCGAGTGGCTGACCTGGCGGCCCAGGACCTGAGGCCGCCGGGCCTCGTGCCGCGCGCTACACCGGGCGGAGCGAGGCGCGGTCGATGTCGATGGAGTCCTCGTCATCCCCGAGGTGGATCTCGGTCCCCCGGAAGCGCTGGCCATCCGGCGTCACCAGGTACCAGGTGACGGCGATGGCGGGGTCTCCCGAGGGGGGAGACACGAGGACCTCCTCCCCGAGCAGCACGGCCACCCTCGCGGCCAGCTCCTGCGTGGTGAGCGCCTCGCCGCCGCTGACGCGGGACGCGTCGACGTACAGGCTCACGTCCGTGCGGAAGCCCGCAGGCCGCGAGGTGGTCGTCACGAGGACAACCTCGTTCCCGGGCCGGTCGACGTCGAACGGCGCCACCTCCCCGACCGGGATGCCAAGCGCGCGAGCGATGCCGTCGAAGAGCCGCTCGTCGCTCAGCGCGGCGCGGACGAGGAACCCCAATGGAAGTCTGTCGGCCATGTTTCCTCCTACCCGGCCTTGAAGGCCTTGAGCGCGGCCTTCCTATCAGCTTCGGGGATCTTCATCTTGTCCAGGATCTCCTTGGCGCGGGGCGTGTTCTTCATCTCGTTGTAGATGCCCAGCGCCTTGAACGCCCCGCGGTTCAGCTCGTGGATGCCATCGCCTCGCATGGGGTACAGGGTCCCATCGTGGTTGCCATAGGTCCGCCGGTTGATGGTCCACGTCTGGACCCCGGACTCGTTGCCCTTCTTGGCCTTGCCGCCGTTGATGTCCTCCACGTCCCGGTTGATGTTCACCCGGGACTCCACGACGCTGTTGTCTTCACGGATGTAGGACTTCTGGTTGACCTTGCGGATGAAGTGCCGGTCCGCGGGCTTCTTCAGCGGCTTCGCCGGCATGTCACCCGCCCAGGCGGGCATTCCGCCCAGCAACACCCCGAGCACCAACAGCAGGGTCATTGGGAGCCGGACTCTCGAGGTCGTGGAGCGGTGCATCGGGTTCCTCCTGCGCAGATGGACGAGCGTCGTCCTGGACCAGTCTGGCTCGACGCGCGAGATTCGAGGAGTGGGTATTCATGAGGCCAGGAGGGTGGAAAGCACCCTCCCGAGGACTCCAGGAAGGGTGCATCCGTGACCGCTGCTCCGACACTCCGTTTCGAACGCTATCGCGAGGTCCATCGTGGGGACGACCGCCCTGTCATCGAGCGGTGTGAACTGGTGCCGCCCCAGGGCGTCGACCCCCTGTCCTTGAAGCTCACCTTCCTCCCGTACTTCGGAGAGACGAAGCCCGACACCACGCTGGGCGCGTTCCTGGAGGAGCAGGAGGCCCACGCAGGAAGCGCTCGGCGGGCGCTGTTCCCGTCGAACCTGGAGGGGCATCTGCGCCATCCGACGGAGGAGCGCCGTCAGTTCCGCACGCTCGTCGAGCCCCAATCCCAGTACACCGACCTGCTCGTCGTGAGACGCGGCGATGCGCGGTGGTACGTCGACGAGGTCTTCTACCGCATCGAGTCGCTGTCGGGCTGGGCGCCAGGGGCGCGCACGGACGTCGTCGAAGGTCGGTTCGAGGACTTCCGCCGCTTCTCCCCGCTGGTCCAGCTGCGGCTGCACGAAGGGCTTCCGTGGCTCGCGCATCCGGAGGCCGCGTCCGCGTGCTCCGCGGAGGACCACGTCCTGGAGCTGTCGAAGTCGCCCGGCCTCCCCAACACGCGGAGCTTCTCGCTCACCGTCTTCCGGGACGGCCGCTTCCTGCGCCGCTCCACCCTCGAAGGTGAGCAGTCCGGCGCCGACGTCCATCGACTCACGACCTTGCTCATCGCCGCGAGTCGGCTTGCGCCCATCGAAGCGTTTCCAATGCCGCCGGGCTTCGCCCACGATGCCCAGACGCTGTCGGTCTCCTTCCCCGTGGCGAGGGGGCTGGAGCGCGTCACGTTGGACGAGAACACGCCGGCCGACATCCTGGCCTTCGCGCGGCAGGTGGCCGCGGCCTACGCCCTGGAGGTCTGACTCGACTTTCGCCCTTTTGGGATGGGATGCCCAAGCAGGGGTACGAGAGGAGAGAGGGCTGAGGGTAGGTAAAGAGCGGCCATCGAGACCAGCTGAGAGAGGTGTCGGGCAAGACACGCCTCTTC